>NZ_JBFRQW010000009.1:95164-144882 GCF_041472735.1 Vibrio sp. 10N.261.46.E11 | reverse complement strand
AAACTTCTGGTGCGGATCATCTCTATCATCTGTGAATCGTGACTTACACGAGTATTCTTTAGAAATACCTCGGTGATACAGGTAGTATACAATTGGAATAATTGCATTTTTCGAAGTCAAGGTAGCGTTGGTAAAACCAAATGAACTGATCAAGTCAAATGTTGAGAGAATCGTATCCCTGATTTTATCCCACTCAGTTTCAAAGTCTTCAGCATTAGTTTTTGAAAAGTTGGTTACTTTGAATTTTATATCTTTGCTATGAAGGTATAAGAAGCACTTAAGTACGAAGTCTTTTGATACATAGAACCCTTTGTCTCGAATGGTATCAACTAAGCCATGAATTTCCTGCCTGGCATTTTTTTCTTCCCAGTTTGCTACAGCAATTGACATAATTAAATCAGAAAAATTTAAGGGCTCCCCACCGCTATTTATTCGAATAAATATATTGAGTGCCTTGTCAATATCTTGTTCCTTTTCCTCGAAAAAGTTAATAATTTGTTTTGAATGAATTACATTTTTTAAAGTGGATAAAGATCTATAAGAAAATTCATTTTCTTTTAGGTTGTGGCTGTCGAGATGTTTGTTGAATTCAAAATCGTCAGACAACCCATAAATATCGGATACTTTAAACCACTTATAGTTTGATTTTTTAATATCGTGATCTGTGAGGAATTTAAACTCGTATACTCTTCCATGTTCCTCGTTTTCAAGTGGTCGAGTTAAATTTAAGTATAGTTTCCTAGAAGGGTATACACGCTCACTATTCTCTTCTTTCAAGCGAGGAGTTCGGTATGCATAGCTCCCTCTTAAACCTATATAGAGGGATGTGAGCCTTTGTTGGCCGTCCAGCACAGCAGTGAAATCATGAAGACCTGACGTCGTGATCTCTTCGTTGTGCGTTTGGTACCTTTGACGAAAATCACGAATACATTTGTAAAATTTAAACCTGTCTTTTGTGTCACCCTCAACCCTCCAAAATAAAAATGAGCTAATAGGATAATTTCTCATTATTGAGTCGAACAGCCATTCAATCTTTTCATGCTTCCATGTGAACTCACGCTGGATTGATGGTAATAGATATCGGTTATTTTCGACATTTCTAATAGCTTCAGCGATTGTTATAGGTGCTTGAAATGACATATGTGTTCTAACTCCGTAAATGATTGTTATGAAAAGGTACTTAAGCCGATAAATCTACAAATCAATAGATTTATGGTGCGCTCTATTATAACTAACTGTCGCAATGAATAGGTCTGATGTATGTGTGTTTGCGCATATTTCGGTGTTTTAAAGTGACTTCTATGATCTGAGCCTTTGTTTGTCTTATCTTAATCATCAACCTGTAGTAAAAGTGACCAGTAAGTGCAGCATAGTGTTTGTAATCTTTAATTGTTAGATCATGAGTGGATGATGGCTTTGGGTTGCCAGAGTACATTGCAAGCATTGGGAACAATGAAAAATAAGGGGGAGCAGATGAACTTAAAAGAGATACGGAAAGATCATGACAGAAAGGTACGTGAACAGTTGTTCTCACTGACATTTCAAGAATTCATCATAGAGTGTTCGCATAGAATCGAAATTCATAAGTTTAAACGTAAGGGGAAAATAGACTATTCATTTTCAAATGATATGGTTGAAATTTAGCAAATTATTGAAAAATATGAGCTTTTAATTATTGAGGTTTTTTTCAGAATGGTGGTGTAATAAAAGTGCCATCATTCATTGTGAAGAAACCCAGAGAGACGTCGCCGACCTCGTTGTCCGAACAGCCAGCCAACATTGTGATAATACTCGCTGCTATTAAGGCTTTTTTCATAAGAAGTCCTTTTTATTTATAGAGTTCTGTTTACTATAAGGATATTGAAAGCTTGAATACGAGTGTAGAGCTTTTCGTTAAGTTCTTAAAGGATGTTGTTGGATAATGGAAAATATGAAGCATTTAAAGTACTTGTTGGCCTTTGTCATGCTCTGTATGCTCTGTGCTTGTAGCTCGGCACCTCAGTCGAATATATGTCTTCCAAATAGCTGTGACATTTGGGGATACTAACCGTAGGTACTAAAAGAATGAATAACGAAATACCTGAAATTGTAAATAAGAAAAACCAATGGCTGTTTAGTCAACTCGATATTGCCTACCCCGCAAAAGAGAGCCTCCTCGGCCGTGAACTTTATCAAAACAAACTCCCGTCCAAGACATACCAACTCCTCACCCAAGATCAAACTCCTTCCCAAATTGATGAACTGCATAAAGTCGACTTCCATAAACTGACCGTACTTTTTTCACTCAACCAAGCTAGCGCTTACCAAGATGAAACTGAAAGGGCGCACATGTTAGAGTTTTTGAGTCAGATTATGTTATCTGAAGAACATATCTTATATATAGGGACTCAAAATGGTGATGTTGCAGCGAGCGCTATCGTTACAGAAGCGGAGAATTCTCTGCTAATCTCAGACGTTGTGGTTGGAAGTGGTCAAAGTATCAACGCTTTTGCTAAGCAGATACTTGATTTTTGGGTACAAGATCATGCTTCTCGCGATAAAGTGTGGGTCGAGAACTAAATGTTCTTTGAGAAAGCGTTAATCTAAGTAAAATACCCCGTCTTATTTAAAGGGTATTGTATGTACAAGCTATTGTTCTCAATCGCTGTATTGTGTGTTAGCGCTTATTCTTCACTCAGTTTTGCTAATGACTGGGATATCAAACGCGTCCTCGTTTTACACTCATACGAACCTTCTTACCAATGGACTGCTGACTTCCAAAAAGGTATAGACAGTGCGTTCAGCCAATCTCAAACCGAAGTTAAACTCTCAATCGAGTATTTGGATTCAAAGCGTGTACATAGCCCAGAGTACTACGATTCTCTCGCCGGTTACTTACGCACCAAATATGAAGGCTATACATTTGATGGTGTCATCGCGACTGACGACAACGCGGCCAACTTTCTAGAATCTCTGCCTAATTTGATTGAGCGCTCCACACCTGTCGTTGCTGCCGGTATTAATGATTCCAGCACTGATATGTATACGGTATCTGATAGAGCAACCGTGCTTTATGAGAACGATCAGATAAACGTCAATATTGAGCTGATTTCTAAATTAAGACCTAATCTAAAGAAGCTGTATTTTGTCAATGATTACAGTGTCACTTCTAAATTGATCCAGAAAGAAATGAATCGCGTGATGGCTGAGTTTCCCAATATCACTTTGGTCGAAATACGCGATCTGTCGTTAGAACATACAAGCCAGTTTTTAGAAGGTATCTCTGCTGATGATGCGGTTTTGCTCAGTCACTACAACACCGAATTGAATCAAGGCGTGTATCATACATATCAAGAGATTTCGGATACATTGTCTAAAGCAAGTGCTGCACCAGTGTTTGCTTTGTGGCAGTTTTATATTTCGGGAGATGTATTGGGCGGCTATGTAAATCACTCTCAAAGCATAGGTGAGCAGGCGGTTAATGCGCTGGATAAGTATCTTCATCTGGGTTTTACTGTTCCTTTAATTCCCGGTGACAACAAACGATTTGTATTTAACTATCTTGCAATAAAACGACATGGGATTAGCGCAAACTCGCTACCTGATGACGCTATATTCATTAACGAGCCTTCATCCTTTATTCGTAAAAACTTTCAGTTGTTATTGGGTCTATCGATGGTCATTGCCGGTTTGAGCCTGATTATTTTGATGCAATTTGTCACTCTACGCCAAAAGAAAGAACTGGCTAAAAAGAGCAAGCGAATCTTAAAACTTCAGAAGCAAACGCTGAATATTCAAAAGGATATGATTCATGTTCTTGGAGAGGCGATTGAAACTCGCTCTGGTGAAACCGGTAATCATGTTAAACGTGTTGCCAAACTGTCTGCGTTGCTTGCTAAGTATCGTGGTTTGAGTCATCGCGAGGTCGAGATGATAGAGATCATCAGTCCGATGCATGATGTGGGTAAGATTTCAGTCCCTGAATCAATCTTGGATAAACCAGGTAAATTGACCGAGCAAGAGTGGGAAGTGATGAAGCTTCACACAACGGCTGGCTATAACTTATTGAAGAGTGGAGCCGGTGATATTACCAATCTGGCTGCTATCATTGCCAACGAGCATCATGAACGTTGGGATGGGGCTGGATACCCTAATGGCAAAGTCGGTGACGAAATTCACTTGTTTGCTCGTATTACCGCCGTCGCCGATGTGTTTGATGCGCTACTTAGCGCACGCTGTTACAAAGAGCCGTGGCCATTAGAGATGGTTGTCGATTTGTTCAAGAGAGAATGCGGCTATCAGTTCGATCCTGAGCTTGCTCAGTTACTATTGAGCCACTTACCCGAATTTGTCGCTATTCGTGATTCGTACCCAGACACCGCCACCGCTGAATGTCGCATTGAATTAACGGATAAACCTATTGTTATTGAAGAATTGGTCGTGAATTAACGGTTTATTGGTAAATAAAGTCGTGATTGGTGACACTCAAAGCATATTAATTTAATGAGTTCTGTTGCTTATGGCTAGGTATAAAGTGATCCACTGCATATTTCGCGTAGAGAAAAAAGGGCTGATAGGTAAAGTGTTACCTTAATCATCCCGCGTATTGAAAGAACACTATAGGATAAAACTTGAATTCAATGCGAGTGAGAGAGCTATGCGGTTAGAACAAACTAAATGTGTAATTTTCGATTGTGATGGAACACTCATCGATAGCGAGAAGCTGTGTTGCCAAGCCTTAGTGAATGTGTTTTCTGGCTTTGGCGCTAAGTTAAACGTTAATGACTGCTATGTGCACTTTCAAGGTGGGAAGCTAGCTGACATCTTAATGGATACTCAAGAACGTTTAGGGCTGTCTATCTCCATTGATACACTCGAGCCGCTTTACCGCACTGAATTAGAAGCCTTGTTCCAACGGCATTTAAAACCGATGGATGGCGCTATCGAGCTTATTGAATTCCTCAAGCAACAAGACATCGAGTTTTGTATTGCTTCCAATGCGCCTAAATCTCGAGTTGAATCTTCATTGGCAATGACAGGAATGCTCGACGACTTCAAAGGCAAAGTATTTTCAGCTTTTGATGCCAATAGCTGGAAGCCAGAGCCTGATCTGATCATGTACACCGCAATGAACATGGGCTTTTTACCAAACGAATGTATTTATGTTGATGACACGGTGAAAGGCATTGAAGCTGGGGTTGGTGCGGGTATTCAATCTTTTAGATTGCGACCAACGTTTGAAGAGGCATTGAGTCATAATACCGAAGCCGACATAGCAGAGCTAGCGGCTCAGGATATTTACAGTTTGGAAGAAATATCGATTTGGATTAATGGCAAGCGCTGCTCAAGTGGTGGTATACCGCACTCCGGAGCTTTGGTGGGGTAGAGCCTAATTGAAGGCTGACTACTTTACTTAATTGTGTTGTGTGGAAACCACATGCAGCACAAGTGAACTTCTCTCCACTTTCTGAAAGTAGATACTCGTCGTGTTGGCATAAAGGGCATGTGATGTCGTCGGTGTATGGTGCATCTGTTTTATTCATTATGTGTCACCTGCAGCAAAAGGGTAAGCGAAAATAAGACCCGTTCAAATAGATTACCCCCAAGCTCGATTATTAGACAGTTTTGGCTCCTCTTAATCCCTCCTTTGCGACTTACTTCATGTTAATAACTGAGGAGTATGGATTTGCCATGGTTATTAATCGATACCAATACAAAAGGACTCTATATGAGTCCTTTTTAGGTTTGTTCTTAATTCTGAGCATTAAGCATTAAGCATTAAGCATTAAGTTCAAATAGCTGATAGCTATTTGCCAAGTGCTAAGTGCGGTATCTTGCCAAAGTTTGAGACAGAGAAACCGATGCTTCAGTCAGCTTAGATACGCCCTTTGAAGAGTTTTGAGCGACATCTTTGATTACGTCTGATTGGCCTCGTATATCATTAAGCTCAGCAGCGATGGTATTCGCTACGTTGCTTTGTTCATCAGCTGACGTTGCTATTTGTAGACTCATGTCCATTAGCGCTTGTGCGGAATCTGCAATCGAGTTTACGTCATCACCGATATGTGAAATGAGTTGGCTACTGGTTTGCGCTTGATCAACCGTTTGCACCGTAATCTTAGCAATATTTTGACTCTCTTGCTGTAAGCGTTCAATCATCGTTTGGATCTCAACTGTAGCGGATTGAGTTCTGCTAGCAAGCGTTCTCACTTCATCAGCAACAACCGCGAAACCACGACCTTGTTCCCCCGCACGAGCTGCTTCAATCGCGGCATTGAGTGCAAGTAAGTTGGTTTGCTCTGAAATTGCGTTGATCGTGGTGATGACTTCGTTGATTTGGCTTGTATTTACATTCAAGCTCGTAACAGAAGACGAGGTTTGCTCAATCAAAGAAGAAAGGGTGGTTATCTCTGAGATTGCTTGCTGAACCATAGCATGGCTATCATTGATTTGTTGAGCATCTTGCTCCGCTTGCTCTGTAGAGCGCGCAGAGATATTAGATACTTCATTCGCTGATGCCGTCATCTGATCCATTGCCGTTGCAACAGAGTCTAGAGATGAATTCTGGCTCATAATCTGTGTTTCACTGCGCTTCATCTCTTTTTCGAAAGAAGCTGACGTTTCACTCAGTGTCGCTGCGTTTTGGTTTACGTTATTGACTAGTTCACTTAGCGTATCCATTGAACGGTCAAGGGCGCAACCAATCGTACCAAACTCATCTCGGCCTGGATGGAAGCCAAGGCGAGATGTTAAATCACCATCACCAATCTTTTGAGTGGTTGAGTAAAGAACCCAAAGTGCGCCTCCTAGGAAGGTTGCAACCCAGTAACAGAAAAGACCAAAAGGCAAACACCATAAAAGA
This sequence comes from Vibrio sp. 10N.261.46.E11, assembly GCF_041472735.1. Taxonomy (NCBI): domain Bacteria; kingdom Pseudomonadati; phylum Pseudomonadota; class Gammaproteobacteria; order Vibrionales; family Vibrionaceae; genus Vibrio; species Vibrio sp. 10N.261.46.E11. The sequence goes on along the minus strand of NZ_JBFRQW010000009.1, from coordinate 138,041 downwards.
CTGAGTAATAATGTGTACAGAGCTTGCTGCTTTTGGTTCTGTGTATCAGTAGTTGAAACGGTAAGAGAGTAGTAGTTGCCATCTTGTGCCAGTGCCGTAGCAGTCACCGAACCCGTGTTTGAAATAGTGGTTTCTTGAAGGCGTGTTTGTTGGCTAACAGAATGAACCGAAGCTGGGGAATCTGATGCTGATAAAATGCCTTGCAATTGAAACTCAACCTGCTGTTTTGCAGTTGCGTCAATTTGTTCTAGCTTGTTGACATAGTTGAAGCCAGCGAGGCTTGCTACAGCGGCGAAAAAGATCAAGAAAATGACCCAAAACTTGTCGTTAATAGACATTTTAATAAACAGTTTGTCTATTGTTCTAAATTGTACTTCTTTCATAAAAACTCCACGGTAAATCCTTTACCGTGGACTCTAAATAACCGACCTTAATAAAAATGTGATTCCGATCGATTAAGTATGAGAATTCATGATAGCAATATATCGTTCATGAGACATCAATCAAGTATTTTTGCTCTCGATGGGTTTATTAGCCTAATGATGGTAATAACCCTACTGAAATAAGGATTTGAATTGCAATGATAAACACGCCAACGCTACCCGCTAAAAACAGCGCTTTGCTTCCACCTAACACTTGGTAAGTTGATTCTGTAGCGTGAGGTTTTACTAATAAATCTGTGTAACGAACTTTGTATACCATCACTGTCGGCAGCAGAATTGCTAGCACTGAAAGTGCAATGGCAGCGTAACCCAAAGCCATGATAAAACCTTGTGGGTAGAACAAGGCAAAACCTAACGGTGGTAAAAAAGTGATAGCGGCCGTTTTAACGCGTTTGGCATTGCCTAGTTTCTTGCTTAGAGAATCACCCATGAATTCAAATAACCCCAAGCTCACGCCAATAAAAGAAGTAAGAAGTGCAAGGTCAGCAAATACACCCACGATCAAGCTTAAGTTTGATTGATGAACAGTTTGCGATAGTGAGATTAGAAGCGCACCCAAGCTAGTATCAGACAATAATTGCTCTTGGCTAACCACACCCAACGTAACACTCTGCCAGAAAACATAGATGACCAAAGGCAGTGCAGAGCCAATAATCATGACCTTACGTAAAGAGCGAACGTCACCATCCAGGTATCGAACAATTGAAGGGATGCTGCCGTGGAAACCAAAAGAGGTAAACACAACCGGTATTGCAGCAACAATCAGGCCTTGCTGCAAAGGCATGCTCATTAGGTATTGAGAGGTGATGTTTGGTGCAAGGAAACTGAGTACCAGTACCATCGCAATCAGTTTAAGCCCGAATAAAACGCGGTTAACTTTATCAACACTGTGTGTACCAATCGTCACAACTCCCGCAACTAAGAGTGTAAATAGGAGTGTGGTGACTTGACCATTGAGTTCAATCCCTGCGATATCCGAGATACGTTGGTTAAACTGCGCACCGCCACCTGCAATGTATGCGGCACACAAAGCGTAGAAAAGAAACATCATGGCGAAGCTTGCGATCCACTTTCCTTTCGTCCCTAAAATTGTATGAGCTAAAGTGTGTAGGGTTGCGTCCGATTCAGCGAACTGATGAAGCTCTACCATTAATAAAGCGGTAAAGGCCATCAATGCCCAAAGACATAACATTAAGAAAAGCGAAGTTGAGAAGCCAATACCTGCAGACGCAAGTGGAAGAGCGAGCATGCCAGCACCAATGGTTGTGCCTGCAATGATCAAAGTACTACCAAAAACCTTTGATTTATTCATTGTATATAATTCTTTACGTTAGGGTGGGTTTTCGTTGTGTTTCTTCTGGTCTAAGAGAGTAAACCCAAAGAATATCTCGATTTTTAAGTATCTTGATTGAGTTTAATTCCAAATGCAATGTTTAATGTAATTAAAAATATCCACTGTATATAAATATGTACGGCGATTGGTGCGTAAGGAATTAAAAATGCTTAAGCAAACGTTTGAGTGTGATTTGCTTCAAAATTTATAGGGTAATTTGTTGTAATTGGTGTAAGGTGGCAGTACATATGTCGTTCGCGTATGCCCTTTTAGCGTAAACAAGCGCTAATGATCGCGAGTAGCTTCAAGCTATAAATATGGAATGGGTAGAGTAGAGTGCGTTCATCAAAGTGACATAATATAAGTCCAAGATGGTGCACTAGTTAACAGGACAACATGTCCACACCAAGGAATAGAGGGGGCACCATGAGTGACCAATCTTATAATGACGAAAGTCTAGAGTTGTTAGATGCTATGGAAATTGGTATCGATTTATCTGACTATGAACAGACGGTTAAACAATTAGCAGAAGAGCTTTTCAAGTCTTCGAACTAAGTTTTACCTGAACTAAAGATTTCTGTAGTTCAACGTTCTCAAATCAAACAATTCTTAAACTGAGCAAATCCCATTCGCTCACACGTCATACCAAAACTATCCTCATTAAAGTTCGCGAAGATAAACGAGTACGTTTACCATGTTACTTAGTTCTCGATACTTTAATGAGGTTCAATGAACTTTCTCGCACACCTTCACATCGCTCAGCACTGTAACAGCAACTTAGCAGGCAACTTGTTAGGTGACTTCGTTAAAGGTGACCCTAATAAACACTACTCAGATTCGCTTTCTAACGGGATAAGACTTCATCGATTTGTCGATAGCTATACCGACCGTCATGATGTGTCTCGTTCTGCAAAAAATCTCTTTTCAAACCAAACAAAACGCTTTGCACCTATTGCTCTCGATGTCTTCTGGGATCATTGCTTGGCCAATCACTGGGGGCAGTTCTCAACACAATCGTTAGAGCACTTTTGCGTAGAAAGCCATCAACAGATCTTTGAACACCAAGAGTCACACTGGCCTGAGCACTTTATTACTGTTCACCGGAAAATGGCTGATCAGAGGTGGTTAGAGAGTTATCAAGACATGTCTTCCATTGAGTTGGTATTACAACGAATGGCTTTGAGACGGCCAAAGCTTGGGATGCTTAAATCTTGCTATCACGATCTAGAACATCACTACAACACGTTGCAGTGTCACTTTAATGAGCTTTATCCTAGTGTTTTAGAAGAAGCGAAGCAGTTTAATTCGCTTCAAATGAAGAAAAATCAAAAGGAAAGGTAAACAGCGTAATGCAGGTTTGCTACAATCCGCGCCTATTTAATCTTTGAGCATCATACTATGTCTGAATCTACAAAATCTTTTAACCAACTTGGATTGTCTGAGCATCTTCTTGCTACGCTATCAGAGCTTAATTTTACGGCTCCTACCAGTGTTCAAGAGCAAGCGATTCCATTGGTATTAGAAGGCAAAGATGTATTGGCTGGTGCTCAAACGGGTACAGGTAAAACGGCCGCATTTGGTTTGCCGATTATCCAAAGATTAATCGAGACAAAAGACAACGTTATTCCAAACCCGAAGCTAGTTCGTGCATTGGTATTAGTACCAACACGTGAACTAGCGCAACAGGTGTTCGATAACGTAACCAGTTATGCAAAGGGCACCGACATTAAAGTTGTGGTGGCTTACGGCGGCGTGAGCATGAAGGTTCAAACCGACAAATTACGTGGTGGCGCAGATATCTTAGTCGCGACTCCAGGGCGTCTTATCGACCATATGTTTACTAAGAACATCATGTTGAGCCACACTGAAGTGTTGGTACTGGATGAAGCAGACCGCATGCTAGACATGGGTTTCATGCCTGACATTAAACGAATTCTTTCTCGTATGAATGAGGTGCGACAGACTCTGTTCTTCTCTGCGACGTTTGATAACAAAATTAAAGCGCTGGCATATCGAATGATGCAGTCGCCAAGCGAAATTCAAGTGACGCCAAAAAACAGCACCGCGGACACCGTTACCCAGATGGTTTATCCGGTAGATAAATCACGTAAGAGTGAACTGCTGGCTTACTTGATCGGTTCAAAAAACTGGCAACAAGTGTTGGTATTCACTAAAACTAAGCAGGGTACGGATGCTCTGGTTAAAGAACTTAAGCTAGACGGCATTAAAGCGGCATCAATCAATGGTGATAAGAGCCAGGGTGCTCGCCAAAAGGCACTGGACGATTTCAAATCAGGCAAGGTGCGTGCGTTGATTGCAACCGACGTGGCCGCTCGTGGTATCGACATTCAGCAACTAGAACAAGTGGTGAACTACGATATGCCATTTAAAGCGGAAGATTACGTTCACCGTATTGGTCGTACAGGTCGTGCTGGTAACAGCGGTTTAGCAATTTCATTGATGAGCCAAGACGAAGCTTACCTATTGGGTGACATTGAACGACTACTGGATACGCGCTTGCCTCAAGAGTGGTTAGACGGTTTTGAACCAAGCCTTGAAAAAGACCTTGCACCAGATCGCAGTGGCCGCAGCAAGAGTCGTTCATCAGAAAAACGTAAGATGAAAGCGAAGCTTAAAATCCACCAAAATCGTGGTAAAACTCGTCGCTAGTCAACCAGCTTAAAAAGCTCGTTTAAAGCGCTCTATATATAAAAACGCGCCGTTACAGTTAGTTCTGTAAGGGCGCGTTTTTGATTAAGCTAATTAGCTTCGCAATAGGCTATCAGGATTTGTGGTGTTCAGGATTACACTTCCATACGCAAGGTACTTCGTAAATCAGCTCTTCGAGATTAGTTGGATTAAGTACCCATTCATCTTCGATAGCGAATTGGTCGACCATTTGCTTATTGAACATCTGCCAATGCTTCATCAGAGCTTCTTCAGCTGTCGCCTCCATGTCTCCCTCATTCCACGTACTTTCCATGAAAGGAGTTAAACAAACCGCTCCGTTGGCGAACATGATCATTTGCCATTTTATTTCGAAAATATTAACGGTTTTTTCCGGATTTGCTTTGTTGTATTGGTCAGCCAACATATTGATTTCGTACTCAAGGTCGCCCACGTTGTCGATGAAGTAATCGACTAGGTTGTCTTCTTGACGTACAGAATCCGAGAGAAGTTGCATCGGTCTGCGTGAGTGAATCATGTTGGTAAAAAGGCGCATCGCGAATAAATAGATTGAAATATTGGGCGTTACGTCTTTTGGTAATTCCTGCATGATCTTACTGATGTAAGATTGAAAATACTCGTGCAAACAATCACTTATTGCATGCCAGATCTTTTCTTTACTACCAAAGTGATGGCGGATAAGGCTGTGAGAGACCCCAGCTTTTTCACTGATATTACGTAACGAAACTCGTTCATAACCTGCTTCACAAAACATCTCTGCAGCAACCGCCATTATTTGAAATCGAGTCTCTTCAGCGTCTTTTGCGCTTCTTCTGCCTTGTTTCTTTTCAGTCATCTTCATTTCTACATTTACCTGATTACCACATTCTACACTGTTTTCCTTGAAATAAAAAATACTGCACAGCTGGAAAGTAAAGCTTGAGAATTCTTTAATAATAAATATACTGCCCATCTGTGTAATAAATCATAATAATTAAATGGAGAAGCATCATGCAATCCAATTTGTCTATCAAAGCGATACCGACCAAGCGTACGGGCGTGGTTATTGCCGCACTATTGCTCGCAGGCTCTCTAACTGGATGTAACAAAGTTCAGTCAGAGGAAAATGAGCAGGTAATCAAGCCTGTAAAGTTATTTGAGATTCCTCTGCAGGCAGATATCGAGCTTGATAGTTTTATCGCAAAAGTGGATCCAACCGACCGTGCTGCGCTTTCATTTCAAGTGGGTGGTGATATCGAAGCTTTCGATGTTCGTATGGGACAAGAAGTTAAGAAAGGTCAGGTACTCGCCGTATTAGACGCGACGGATTACCGTATTGCCGTTGATGCAGCTCAAGCTAAATTTGACTTGGCGAACAGCCAATACAAGCAAGCTTCTGAGCTGTACTCGAAAAAGTTAGTCAGTACCGATTATTACGACCAAGCCGTCAACACCTTTACTGCCGCTGAAGTTGAGTTGGACCAAGCAAAAACAAACCTTGGTTACACTACATTAGTTGATCCATTCGATGGCGTGGTATCGATGGTGTAGGCAAAGTAAGTATCGCGGGCGACCAACAAGAGCAATTGTTTGTTGAGATGTCACTTGAGCGTTTAGCGGCGCTGAACCTAGATATGTCGACGGTAACGTCATTGTTAGCGCAACAAAACAGCGTGGTATCGGCAGGCGAGGTGATGTTAAATGGCCAAAGCCTAACCATCAAGCCGAACGGCACGCTGAGCACAGTTGAAGAGCTTGAAAATCTGATCATTCATGGTCGTGACACTGGCAACCTGATTCGCTTGAAAGATGTCGCTGAGGTGACTCGCGGTATCCAAGAAAAACCGGGTAATGTATTAACTTACAACGGTAAACCAGCGATCAACCTAGGCATTGCGTTCTCTTCTGGTGTAAATGTAGTAGAAATTGGTAACCACAACGGTTGGGCAGGGCATGCAACGTTTTGCGCTGACATACCAACCAGAGAAAAGCTACGAAGCGTACAGCCAGTTGCAAGTAAGAACCACTGACCGCGACACCATGTTTAAGGCTCTAGCGGCGTTAGACAAAGACTTAGCAAACGAATTTGAACAACCAACGTTCCAGTTCAAATTGATTGAGTTTGGTCCATCACCAGCTTCAAAAATTGAAGCGCGTATTATCGGTGCTGACCCTCAAGTATTGCGTAGTATTGCAGTTGAAGTCGAAGACGTTTTACTTGCTGAACCAGGCTCACGAAATGTTCGTCACGACTGGCGTGAACGCACTAAAGAACTCGTGCCGCTATTTAACGAGTCAAAGGCACGTCGTCTTGGCATTTCAAAAACTGATCTTTCTGAAACGTTACAAATGGCGTTTGGTGGCTACAACATTGGTTTACTGCGTGATGGTACTCATATGTTACCTATCGTTGCGCGTTTACCTGAAGAAGAGCGTTTTGACTTTGAGTCACTGAATAATGTGAAGATTTGGAGCCCATCGCTACAAACTTACATTCCCGTAGAACAAGTGATCGATGGGGTTGAACTTCAATGGTCTGAGCCACTGATTCAACGTCGCGATAGAAAGCGTACGTTAACCGTGCTGGCAGACCACGATGTATTGGGAGATGAAACACCAGCTAGCTTGTTTGCTCGTGTGAAACCACAAGTAGAAGCATTGGATCTACCAGAAGGCTACAGCATCAGTTGGGGCGGCGAATACGAAAGCTCTAAAGATGCACAAGAATCTCTATTTGGTTCACTACCAATGGGTTACTTGTTGATGTTTATTATTACCATGCTTCTGTTCAACTCGGTTCGTAAGCCACTTGTGATTTGGTTTACGGTGCCACTCTCTATCATTGGCGTTTCGATTGGTCTGCTAGGGACTAATATGCCATTTAGCTTCACTGCGTTCTTAGGTCTATTGAGTCTAAGTGGCATGATTTTGAAGAACGGTATCGTACTGCTTGACCAGATCAACAGTGAGCTACAAACAGGTAAAGACCCATATTTAGCGGTTGTCGACAGCGCGATCAGTCGTGTACGACCGGTATCTATGGCAGCACTAACGACTATCTTGGGCATGATTCCCTTGGTATTCGATGCATTTTTCGGCTCGATGGCGATTACCATCATGGCAGGCTTAGGCTTTGCTACAGTACTAACGCTAATAGTAGTACCAGTGATGTTCGCCATTCTATATAGAATCAAACCGTCCACTGCGGGTTATTAGGGATTGATATAAAACAGATTCTTTTAAGCCAGCCCAGTTTATTTTGACTGGGCTTTTTTACGGATATGGTTTGATAAAACAAGACGAAGATAGGGCCGAACTAAGAGGACGTTGCGATAGCAATGCGTGCTTTAACAAGGAGCGTTTTAAAAGATAGGTATTACAAAAGTCGTTAGCCAATGGTAAAGCGGCTTCCGGTATATTAGAGAATAGGGGCCAGACTCTAGATTACTAGGCGGATATCCAACTCAATCGGCTTTGGCATGGCTAAGTGATAGCCTTGATACATATCGAAGCCTAAACTTTGCATCGCAGTCAGTTGCTGTTGGGTTTCTATCCCTTCGATGACCGTCTTAGCACCAATTTGGTTGGCAAGATTAACTACTAGCTCCATTTTTCGAGTATCGCCGTTTTCAAAATCCAACATCACAGAGCGATCGATTTTGATGATATGAGGAGTGATATGGCGAACACGTTGCTCTGTTGACGCCTGTGCTCCAAAGTCATCAACCGCGATTTGAAAACCATTATCTGCAAGTGAGTGGGCCGCGTTTTTTAAACGTTCTTCACTTTCTACATTAAGTTCGACCAACTCCATGACGATTTGTTCGCACGATAAGTTAAGCTCGTGAAGACGTTTAGCTAACAGAGTGTCTTTTACTTTTTCAGAGGCAAACAACTCACCCACGTTTGGAAGAACGTTCAAAAAAAGGTTTAAGTGACGGACCGTCGATTGTGCGAAGTTACGGATGTGAATGGCTCGGCTCAGTCTCTCTACGTTGATTTTGTCTGTGTATGAGGTTTCGTCTGAATGGAAGAAGTGATCTGGGCGAACGATATCACCTTTACAATTGGAAATACGAACCAAAGCCTCTACACCTATCTGAGTCAAAGAAGAATCAAATATAGGTTGGTAGACACTTGTAAGTGTTAAGTCTTGGTATTTCGCAATAAACTGCATATCGGCATTCACAGATATACAACTAATAAATTCACTTCTGTCTGATAAAATCATAATCGCTAATAAAAGGTGTTTATTCAGTGACGAGAATATACATCACAGTTGTCATAATATTGACAGGTGTTGATAAATTGTCAATTAATAAAAATTAATTTGTCACGGTAACATCTAAATAATTAAAGTCAGCGAAAAATCAGGATGATAAAGGCCATTATGTATCAAGGGTATATATTGCTTAGCTTGTTTAATAGGTTCAGTGAATTTGATGTCTGAGTAACCTGTATCATATCAACCCTATCAGTATAAAGCCTTAACACGTATACACCTGAGATAAATATGGTTAAAGGTTTACATTCTGGGGGAGTATCAAAATAATAAAATAAATAGATCTTTGTGGTTACATAAAAATGATGTCTGTCTCTCAAAATTAATATTGAGGTTGTTAAGTTATTAATTAGTAAACTGTATAATAAATGAGTGGAATACAGGTATTATTTTATAAAATAATAGTGTAGGTATAATTATTTACGTTATATATCAAATTGAAAATTGGCTTGTATTTTACTGCCATTGTATTACCGCATAAAGTTGCAGGTATTTACGAACTAGTTGTTGATTTCCAGAGCGTTTTAGCGGGTGAGCGAATCGGATAAAACACGGACTGATTTTGAAGTTACTATTTAAATCATCTGCGAATTGAGTATCACTCTCTCTTAGCGTGATACCTTGTAGGCTGTAGTCGCTAATCTGGTCTGGGAGTTCCCCCATCCACCAATGCAAGAGTTCACCACTGTTTTTACTTCGACTTATCCAATGGTCGGAAACAATGATCAATAGGTCATTGGGTTGAATGGCAAATCCGTACTCTTGCTGCCAGTTATGAATGTCCAGCATCAACTTTTTACGACAAGTCTTGCCTGCGCTCACCATATGGTGGCTAATCATCCAAACGGTACCAATTTCAGAAGAGATTCGGAAATGTCGTGGCGTTTCACCAGAAGAGAGCATTTCTAGTGGGCTTACGTTGCTTGCATGATTGAAGCTAACGAAAGTGTGCTCCATTCGTCTCGCAAACGCTTTGCCTATGTGATGTTCACTGATCCCTTGATTGTGTACGGTAGGGTAATGACGTTCACAAAGTTTCAAGCAATCGTCTTGAAACTGATTGACGCTTTTAATCACCAGATCTAATAACAATGAAGCCTCTTATACACAGTTGCTATCTTATTGATGGGCAATAGTACGGTAATTTTGGCGCCATTACCTATCGCCAAAGTGCGAGTTCTTGATCCCTCTATCAAAATTAACCATTACTAAGCGATTTTATGGATAGCACTGGCACTCTACAGGTCTGTAAACTAAATTATGAGGAATTATAGCTAGTTAGAAAACTTGAACTGATTGGCAGAGTTGCAGTGAGCTAACGAAATTATAGCTTAGTCGGCTAATCACAATTGTTCTACATACTCTTTATTTGGAAACACCCATGACCATTCAATTAGATTCAAAGCAAAAATCCGAACTCACTCATACACTTCAAAAGTATCTACAAGATGAGCTCGATGTAGAGCTTGGTCAGTTCGACACTGAATTCTTAGTCGACTTCATCAGTAAAAAGTTTGGGGCCGTGTATTACAACAAGGGGATAGAAGACGCTCAAAAAGTGATGGAGAGTAAGATGTTAGACATCTCAGATGAGCTCTATGAAATTGAACAAATCGTTGAGATATAACTCAGCAAGCGATTGTTCGACAAAGAAATTTGTCCATAAAGCAACTTGTTCAAAATTTTTGAATAACTCGTTTAATTTGAAATGATGTAACTAATGTAAAACTTGGTAAATAATATGTTACGCAAACTTGGTGTAGGGTACGCTTTTCAAAACTACACAATTCGTCAACACTCGGAACAGATGCATGGATAACAACGTTATAAATTACAATCCTTTAGCAAGAGCAATGCATTGGATCTCAGCACTCGCAATATTTGGCCTATTTGGTGTAGGCCTATGGATGGTTGATCTTTCATATTACAGCGAGTGGTACAAAACAGCACCAGACTACCACCGTTCGGTAGGCATCCTTTTGGCTGCCGTTACCATTATCCGCTTGCTTTGGAAGCTAGTTACCGCGTCACCTAATGTGGAAGGTAAAAGCTATGAAGTTGTAGCGGCGAAGATCGCTCATGGATTTATGTACATTAACTTAGCGGTTTTATTTATTTCAGGTTATTTGATTTCGACATCAGATGGCCGTGGGATCGAGGTATTCAATTGGTTCACTGTACCAAGTATGGGTGAACTGTTTGAAAACCAATCTGATCTTGCAGGTACGGTTCACTACTATGCTGCATGGGTACTGATCATTATGGCATCAGTGCACGCCTTAGCGGCGATAAAACACCACGTTATCGACAAAGACGATACGCTACGAAAAATGATAGGAGCTTCAAAATGAAAAAGTCAATTATCGCTACAGGATTAGCATTTGCTATGGCAATGCCTTTCGCTGCGAACGCCGCTGATTACGTGATTGATACAAAAGGTGCGCATGCTTCAGTTAACTTTAAAGTTAGCCACCTAGGTTACAGCTTTATCCAAGGCCGTTTTAACAAATTTTCAGGTGATTTCTCATTTGATGAAAGCAATGTTGAAGCATCAAAAGTCAACGTAACTGTTGATACAACTAGCCTTGATTCAAACCACGCAGAACGTGACAAGCACATCCGTAGCTCTGACTTCATTGACGCAGGTAAATTCTCTGACGCTACTTTCAACAGTACAAAAGTGGTTGATAAAGGCGACGGCAAACTTGAAGTAATGGGTGACCTTAAGCTTCACGGTGTCACTAAGCCTATCGTTATCGAAGCTGAATTCATCGGTGCTGGTCAAGACCCATGGGGCGGTGAGCGTGCTGGTTTCGTTGGTACAACTCGTCTAGAGCTTGCTGACTTCAATATCCCAGTAATGGGCGCTTCAAGCTATGTAGACATGGATCTGCATGTTGAAGGTGTAAAGAAGTAATCTAGCTATCAATAATCGCTATCAACATATTTAGAAAGATCAAAATCCTAGTCGATACGAGATAGGGCAGCGTTAGCCGGTTATTTAGTAATATGGAAAGTAGCAAAGCAGCTAGAATATAGAGAAAGGCGCAAAGTTTTCACTTTGCGCCTTTTTTATTGAGGTAAATGGCCACGCATTTAGGTCTGTTTTGTGTCAAACCTTTTACTGCGTCTTAAGCCGCCATTTACCTCTGCCAGTCAACGTTGCAATGACTGAGTTATCTAGCTGAACGACTAATCCCTAATAGTTCATCCTACGATTCGTTACTTTGTTTCTAATGAAACGCTTGCTTTGTAAACAGTCGCTAGTTAAGCCGTTTCTAGTTCCGCTTTTGGTACTACGTTTAGGCGGTCACCGTAGATTGGGCGAAGTGCTTGCATCACTTCAGTTCGAGTAAGAACACCCACCATTACACCGTTTTCTAGCACTGGAAGCATATGCGGCTGGCTTACTTTCATTGCTTTTGCACGCTCTTCTAGAGAAAGAGAAGTCAGGCGAGTGGCGTAGCCCATGCTTGTAGTAGGGTAAAGTTGCGCTTTGTCGATACATAGGAACTCAGCAACATCAACCAACTTATCGCTAGCAGAGATAGCGACTACGTCACGGCTCATTAGGTCTACCACTTTCTGGCCTTTAGTCGGAATGTAATCTTGGCACCAAAGATCAACCATTACGTCGTGAACAGAGAAGATACCTACTAAGCGGCCTTCAACATCGCAAACAGGAGCGCTAACAAGTTGAGCGTCTAAAAGTGAATCAATCGCGACTGAAGTAGGCATTTCTACGCTCAGTGTAATTGGTTGAGTGTTCATGATTTGCTTGATAATTGTAGTAGTGTTCATAGTGATTTCCTTAACTGACGTAATTTCTGTTGTTTGAGTTATTGCTGTAATTTTTGCTGCTTTAAGCTGCGGGCGACGGTAGATACTCCAATTGGCTAAGCCAACCAATACTGAACCACCTACAATGTTGCCGATTGTCACTGGTATTAAGTTTGCGGTGACAAATTTCATGATGTTCAGGTCTGCGTATTGGGCTGATGTTGCGCCAATTTGCATCCAAAAACTCTCAGGTGCGAATGCTTGAATCGTGATGCCTAGTGGAACCATGAACATATTCGCCACACAGTGTTCAAAGCCTGAGCTAACGAACATCGCAACGGGTAACACGGTCATCATTGCTTTGGTCATGGCGTTAGCAGAGCTGAACGTTAACCAAATCGCTAAACACACCAGCAAGTTACAAAGCACACCCAAAGCAAACGCTTGAACAGGGCTGTGATGTAGCTTGTGTTGAGCAATGTTAAGAGCGTTCAAGCCCCATTGCCCGCCATCCAGTTGATACAAGCCTGCTGCGCTTACCAAAGCCAGTAGGAACATGGCACCGATAAAGTTGCCTACATAAACCTTGCCCCAGATAGACAGCATCTTGGTGAAGGTGATTTGCTTGTTAGCCCATGAGATGCTTGATAACACCGAACTGGTAAATAGCTCGCCACCGCAAATCACAATCAGGATTAACCCCATGCTGAATGCAAGACCACCGGCTAAACGACTTAATCCCCATCCTGCATCAGCGCTACCTGTGGTCACCGTGATGTAGAATAAAAAAGCAAGCCCGATGAATGCGCCAGCCATGATTGCCAAACTCAATGTCATGCTGCTGGTTTTGTTTGCTTTGCTTAATGCAAACTTCTCGGCTTCCGCCATCATTTCTGTTGGTGAGAACAGTTGCTGATTTTCAGAAGTGCTGGTTGCCATATCCCCCCCTTGAACAATCCGTCATGTGTAATTCCTAGTGTTAATGACTTGGTTAATCCGTAATGGTTAATCAGTAATGTTTTGCAGGGCTCGTTGTGTCCTGCCATTCCAGATTAGGGTGTTGAGGGGTAGAGGTAAAATTGATAATTTTTAGAAACCACATCAAAAATATTGATATAGATTTGGTTAGGCGTAGAATGAAATTGATTGCTCATCGGCTTAACAAAAAACGAGCAACAGGACACAAGTTATTAAAAGAATTAAGGATAGATTTTGCGTTATTCATTAAAGCAACTCGCCGTCTTTGACGCGGTAGCAGATTCGGGAAGCGTAAGTCAGGCTGCTGATAGGCTTGCATTGACTCAGTCGGCGACAAGTATGTCTCTTGCACAGTTGGAGAAAATGCTCGGCAGGCCTTTGTTTGAAAGGCAGGGTAAGCAAATGGCGCTTACTCATTGGGGTATGTGGCTGAGGCCAAAAGCGAAGCGTTTACTGCAAGATGCACAGCAAATTGAAATGGGTTTTTACGAGCAGCATTTATTAAGTGGAGAGCTCAAACTCGGTGCGAGCCAAACCCCGGCAGAACACTTGGTTCCAGACCTCATCAGTATTATTGATAACGACTTTCCTGAGATGCGAATCTCGCTTGGCGTGCAAAGTACCGATGCGGTTATAGATGGCGTACTAGATTATAAATATGACCTAGGCGTTATCGAAGGTCGCTGTGACGACAGTCGCGTTCATCAAGAAGTGTGGTGTACAGACCATTTAACGGTCGTTGCATCCGCTCATCACCCGTTTGCGAAGCGTGAACGAGTAAGCTTGGCGCAATTAGAACAAGCGAAGTGGGTATTACGCGAACATGGTTCGGGTACTCGCAAAGTTTTTGATAGCTCTATTCATCATTTAATTGGCGATCTTGATGTTTGGCGAGAGTATGAACACGTTCCTGTTTTAAGAAGTTTGGTTGCAAACGGCCCATATTTGACGTGTCTACCTTATCTCGATGTTGAGCAGTTTGTTGAATCTGGACAGCTCGTTACTTTGAATGTTCCTGAGCTTGAAATGGAACGTACGCTTTCGTTTATTTGGCGTGCGGATATGGCAGAAAACCCACTTGCTGAATGTATTAAGCGAGAAGGCAAGCGCATGATGAAAGGCAAACCGTCGGTTCTTTAGCAGATATTAGACAAGCTCCAGATAACCAATTATGTTGAATAAGCGATTTCGGTCTCCATCTGATGATAAATGCACATTCGCGTACATTATAAATGTGATCGCGATCGTCAAAGGAAAGGCGTTCTTCCCATAATATGCTTACTTGATTTTAAGTGAGGCTAAATCCGGTTGCGATGAAATTCGTAATTAGGCTTTAGAAATAGTATGAGTACATTAGTCGCAATTTCATTAACAACAGGTATTTTGTCAGGTCTATGGGGATGGATAGCTATCTCTTTCGGCTTGCTGTCATGGGCCGGTTTCTTAGGTTGCACCAGTTATTTTGCTTCGCCAACAGGCGGCGTAAAAGGATTGGTAGGTAGCTTACTAACCAACATGACAGGCGTATTCTGGGCAATGGTGATTATCGAAAGCTCAACCTTCGCAGGGTTAGAGATTTTAGGCTATGTGATTACTGCTATTGTCGCTTTCTTTATGTGTATTCAAGCAAAACAAGCGTGGCTAGGTTATATCCCAGGAACCTTCATTGGTTGCTGCGCAACGTTTGCCGCAGGCGGTGATTGGCAACTTGTCGTGCCATCTTTACTGCTTGGTGGTGTCTTTGGATACTTGATGAAAGCAACGGGGCTATGGCTTCACGAGAAATCGACTCAATCTTCGGAAGCGGTAGAACCACACGCTAAGCAAGCTAAGGCTTAATTCGTTAGCCTAACCTTAGTTTAGTCACTGTGAACTCTTGCGAGATAACCCCCAATTAATTTGTATATAGATTTATACAGGCACACCATTTGGTGTGCCTTTTTTGGTTTTGATTACTGTGCTAATTAAAGAAATTATCAACAGAAGAACGAATAGCACTTATCAGATAAGCAAGAAGCTAGGTATTTCCGTTTGCCATGGTGATCACGCGTTTTAAAGTCCATCTTAACAACAATGGAATACAGTCTTGTCCTTGATTCTCGCAGTGAGAAACGATTGCTAAAGCCAAGTCGGGTTTTGCGTGTTTCTTGAGTACCTTAGCCACGACTTTTTTCGCTGGGATAGGGTGATCGTAAGGAATCTTAACCATGTCTCTGAAAAAGTTCTCAAACCCATTCATGTACAAGTAGTGTTCGATGTCTTTGTCAGGCAACTCAGTTAAACGATGACGTTCTTGGTCATTACCGAGTTTAGATAGCACGGTTGCGGCATATTTTTTACCTGCCGCGTCGCCATCGGTCACCACATGCCAATCGATACCAAACTCTTGCGCGACTTTGATCAGTGCCTTGAGTCCTGATTGAGCGAATTCAATAATCTGAACGCCTTCCGCAGCAAGGTTATAGCCACATTGGTTGGCTAACTCGTTAAACAACCAGACTTCGGTTTCACCTTCTACTAACAACCAACAGCGAGCATATAGAGCGCCGGAGCGGTGAAAACGAATATGAAAACCAATTCGACGAAGTTCATCTTTGCTGAAGTGGTTCACATTGAGCTGGTTAGCAATGGTTTTATCCGACTGACGTACCAAACGACGAATCGATTGAAGCGGCACGGCCGCGAGTAACTCACCACTGTTGGTCGTGAGAATTTTCTGCATGGGTAATTTCTGTATCAAACTCCAAGCCCTAGCTAGGTGAGTGGGGTGTAAACGACCTTCGGGATCTTCAAGGATCAAAAGAGGGCGTGCACATCGTCTTAAGTCATTTGGCCCTTTTGCTTGCAAGTAAGCATTAAGTAACCCCATGAATAATAAGCGAGTTTGTTTGTTCTTGGTCTCTTCGACAAGTTGATGAATGCTCTTGTCATTCGCCCCTGCAGAATAAAGTAAGCCATCTCTTTGTTTTCTCGGGTTTCGTCGAGAAGTACTTTTGAAAGAAAAGTAATGTTCTATTAGGCTTTGCATCGACTCTAAGCTACTGCGCATCTCGCCTTTGTTTACATGTCCGGGTATCGCCATAAGGCGACGGCAGGTGTTGTCAATGCGTTTTTCTATCCTTGCCTGACGCCCATTGCCGTTTCCATAGCTGCCATTACCATCGCCATTGGTTGTTTGACTCTGGCCGTTCCCATATCTGTTACTTGGACTGCTGTTACCATTTCCATTCACATTATTGGTGTGACCGTTGCTAGCATGAACAGTATTAGTGTGAACATTACCCGGTAGGTGAGCATTGTGGTTAAGTGAGTTGCCGTTGAAAGGGCGATCGAAGTGCCTTGCGTCTCTCAAACGAATTACAGGGTGTAACGTCATTAATTCTTGAGCGAGCTTTTCTGAGTGATGAAGCTTGAGAGGGTTTCCGTCCAACCCCAAAAATGCATAGTGTGTTGTCGTTTCATACTGTTCTAACGTGGCACTGATTCGATAATAGATACGAAAAACACCAAACTCGTCTTGAACCCACACCGGCTTGAGTTTGCGATAACGCCCTGCATTTAGCTCACTCTTATCGTTGGCTTTTAATGCGAGAACAATTTGCAGGTGTTGAGACTGTGGATGTGAAACGGAATAATCGACATGGAAATCGGTCATTTCGAAGTGATATGGAACTCCGTCTGAAGGGAGAACGACGGAAAGGGCATCCAATAAAGAAGACTTACCCCAAGTATTTTCACCAATAAGCGTGGTTAGCTCATCAAACGCGAGCGACATGCGCTTGATACCTCGAAAGCCAGAAATCTCGATTCTTTCTAGTTGCATAGGCTTACTCCTAACGGAAGGCTCTGCTAATTGTTTGAAAGCTAACAGATATCTTTAATCATAATCGAAAATCACAAATTCGGTATGCTCACTGGTCACAAAACCCAGTGATTATTGATACGGCGCAAAATGAGATTTTTGATCTATCTCGAGTATTTTTTTGCAGTGCAGTTTCATAAAATTCACGATTCTGTCATGATTCTCGACCTAGTATGAAGGGACAAAGAGAGAAGAAAATATGACTAAAAAGAATAAGCCGACCAAAATAGTGTTGGCACACATCAACGACACCCACTCATACTTTGAACCCACTTCATTACAGTTATCACTTAAAATGAACAGCCACATCATAGAACCTTATGTCAGTGCTGGTGGCTTTGCTCGAATCTCAACACGCTTTAAACAAATTGAACAAGATGCTCAGCGTCAGAAGGTTGGAACCCTATTTTTACACGCGGGTGATTGCTTTCAAGGCACATTGTACTTTTCTTTATTCAAGGGAAAAGCCAACGCCGATCTGTTGAATGCCCTTAATATTGACGCAATGACGCTCGGAAATCACGAGTTAGACATGGGAAATGAGCCCGTTGCGATCTTCGCTAAAAGAATTAAATTTCCATTGTTAGCAGGTAACTGGAACCTATCGAATGAGGATATCAATAAAACTCATACCTTAGCGGACAACGAACTGGTTAAACCCTATCTGACTGTAACGCGAAGTGCCTCTTTTATAACGAAAGAGTTTGATGGCGAGAAGGTCGCAATATTTGGCTTAAGCATCGACAAGATGGCAGGCATTGCTAATCCAGATATCGATACACCATTTGAAAATGCTTTAGAAACCGCAAAAGCGACCATTGAGCAGATTCGTAAAGCTGGCATCAACAAGATTGTGTTACTTAGTCATCTTGGTTACGAAACTGATTTAGAGCTAGCAGCCAACGTAACAGGCATTGGTGTGATTGTTGGTGGCCACAGTCACCGTTTACAAGGTGATTTCTCTGATATCGGCTTAGTGAAAGACGATGACTACGGCGTAAAAATTGGCGACACCTATGTTGTGCAAGCCGGTTTTCACGCAATGAGTCTAGGGCACTGTGAAATCGAGTTCGATGCTCAAGGTAAAGTGACGCACTTTAACGGCAAAAACGAACTGTTATTAGGTCGTCGACTCTTTATAGACGCGAAACTGAGTGAAGTAGGGCAAGACGACGCACACGATGTGGCGTGTGAGTTTTTGAACAATCACCAAAACGTTGCAGTGTGTAAGAAAGATCCTGAACTACAGAGTATTCTGACGGATAAATACCAGCCGAGAGTTCGAAAACTTCAGCAGCAAGTTATCGCTCATGCTGAAAGCAAACTTCGCCATGTTCGTATCCCTGATGAAAAAGGGCCAAGCCAACTTGCGCCCTTGGTGGCTCAGTCATTCCATTACTTGATGAACCAGAAAGGCCATCAGGTAGACTTTGCTATCCACAACTCTGGCGGTGTTAGAAACTCACTGAATAGTGGTGATGTTTCGGTTGCCGATATTGCCGGAAAACTACTACCGTTTGCCGTACCTATTGGTGTGTATAACGTAAAAGGTGAAACGATCGCAGGCATGCTGGAAGGGGCAATTAACAACGCGCTCGATAATGGTGTGGTCGGTACGGGTTCTGGCAGCTTTCCTTATACTCATAACTTGAGATTTTGTTATCACAAAGAAGCACCTATAGGGCATAGGATTCACCATTTAGAAATTCACTCTGAAGTATCGGGTTGGCAAGCTGTTGTGCGTGAACGTGTTTACCGAGGCGCGTCGTCAGCCTACACCATGAAAGGAAAAGAGGGCTATAACGCCGTCTTAGATATGATAGGTGATGGCGTGGTGACGACCGATTCTATGGCAGACTGTTTTATCGAGTTTCTACAAGAATACCCAGAATCTCTTAAACACAATGAACCGCTGAATTGCATGGAGTGTTTTAGATAGGCAGCGTCAATGCTTGCACTTAACATTATTAGTTCTAGCTGTTTATAAATTTGGCACTGTTTATGCTTTATTCCTGCAGGTCACACTTCTTGTGGAGATAAGCATGGATAAGAAAGATTGGTTAGATGCAGTAGCGGTGGTTGGTTGGGTATCGGTTTGGTCTGCGTTAGTGTATTTGATACCGACTGCAGGATTGTAATTTACGCAAGATAGTAATTTGCGCAGAATTATTACTTGATCGTTTTGCAGTGTAACTACGCAGTGCCATCGTGAATTTGGTTAGCGGATTTATTCTTAGAATCAATTCGAGTGTCTATTTGACAGGGTGGCATCAATAAGAAAGGAGCATTCGCTCCTTTTTTGTATTTCTAGTGCAAATTTTAATAGACGAAACACAAATAGGGGAATATTATCCACGCGTTTGGGGAGTAGTTAGCGCAAGTTTACATGTCGTCATCTCGTTAGGCTAAGAGCCTATCCGGTATGTAAAGGTGAAATCCCATATTTCACTTCAACGAGACCAACGCAATCACAGTCAAGATCCGTAATGGAGCTTGATATGCTTTGTTTGCGGAAGGTCTTTGTACAGTTCTTCCGCCCGGAGGAATAATGAACTCAACTCAATCTCTATTATCTACCAATAGTGAATCCTTTTTTTCATCGCCAATCATGACGACTTATGTGGGCTTTTTCCTGCTGACAGTCATTCTCGTCTCTATCGATATCTATCAAACTCGTGGTGGCAGTGTAACCATTAAGAAAGCGGCAATTTGGAGCGTTTTCTGGTTTGTTCTCGCGTTCTTGTTTGCAGGTTCTATCTACCTATTTTGGGACATCTATGCTCCAAATAGTGACTACACCGCGCAAAAAGCAACCGTGTCATTTATTACCGGTTATTTGCTAGAAAAATCATTGAGCGTAGACAACCTGTTTGTATTCGCGATGATCTTTGCTCAATACCAAGTTCCAGAGCATCTAAGACCGCGTGCGCTTCTTTGGGGTGTAATCGGTGCATTGGTGCTTCGTGCAATTATGATCGCATTAGGCGCGCAGCTGTTGGCTGAATATCACTGGGTGCTTTACGTGTTTGCGGCGTTCTTGATTGGTACTGGTATTAAGCTGGCGTTAGACAAGGGCGAAGAGGAAAGTGTAAATACATTACCAGAGAAGTTACTTCGTAAAGTGATGCCGGTAACAGAGGATTTTCATGGTCCTGCATTAATGGTTAAACAAGGCGTTAAATGGGCATTCACTCCAATGATGTTGGTGATCGGTGCGATTGCAGTTATGGATGTGATGTTTGCACTGGATTCTATCCCAGCTATCTTTGCTGTGACACAAGAACCGTTCTTGGTACTTGCTGCTAACGTATTTGCGCTACTTGGCCTTCGCTCTCTGTACTTTGTGCTGCAAGGCATGATGGATAAGTTCATCTACTTGAAGCCAGCATTGGCGTTCATCATGGTCTTCATTGGTGTGAAAATGCTACTGGTCGACAGCGAATGGGCTATCCCAACGTATTGGTCGTTAGCGGTGCTGATTTCTACCATGACGATTGCGGTTATAGCGTCGATTTATGCAAAGAAGCCAGACATTGAACAAGTAAATTAAAACAAATATAACTTATCGAAAACTCGATAAGAGATACGTGGCCGATGAAGTGGGAAATTTATTTATGTAAAATTTCTGTGACGTTGGCCACTGTGATTTGAAGGGTATTTGTACTAAATGCATGATTTCAAGTCCATTGTGAATTTATAGTCACCATTTATGAATATGTATTTCCATGCGTTGTTAATGGTTTGTTTTATTAGAAAAACTAATCTGAACATCCAAATTTAGTCATTTTTTAACGTGTAAAAAATCACCTATTATTCTTGTCATCAGAACGAACCACTTAAACAAATTTATAGAGAGGCAATCATGGCTCAAGCAATGCAAATGAATACTATCGCTGTTCCTAACTCTATGGATAAGAAGACCTACTCGGTTAACTTCAAAGGATTGATTGCACACATTTTCGATATTCTTTTTGTAGACAACTCTCCACGTAGTTACTACTCAAGCGACCTATCTGGTCACATGCAACGCGATATCGGTATCAACCGTTAATCTAAGCGTAAACGCATAGAATAAAATAAAGACAGAATTAAAAAAACGCCAGCTTCTTAGCTGGCGTTTTTCTATCTGAAAGAAGGGGACCTGAATTTGAGTGAACGTTTATAAAATTGGTTCTCAAAAGAGGCAAGCAACATAAACGTGAAGCTGATACCGTGTTCACAACTCATTTAAAATCGATTACTTCATATCTTGGACTGCTTTGTTTGAGCTCATTGCTAAAACACGAGAGAAAGGGGCGATTTAGTTACGTAATACAGCTGAAATACGTTAATATAGCGCGCTATTATTTTAGCTTTGAGTTCCTGCAATTAATGACTAACACCACGACACCAACCAACTTCTCTGATCTTGGCTTAATTTCTCCTTTGATGGCTCGTCTTACCGAGCTTGAATACCAACAGCCAACGCCTATCCAAGCGCAAGTTATTCCAAGTGTGTTAGCAGGACGCGATCTAATTGCAGGCGCAAATACGGGTTCAGGTAAAACCGCTGCATTTGCGCTTCCTCTGTTACAGCAGATCCATGAAGATGCACCTTTGGACCGTCGTTCGGGCAAAGGTAACTTCGTTTCTGGCCTTATCTTAGTGCCGACTCGTGAACTGGCTAAGCAAGTTGCTGATAGCGTTAAATCTTATGCAGTACATTTTAACGGTGCGATCAAGACTGTTTGTGTATTTGGTGGTGTGTCTGTGAACACTCAGATGCAAGCACTACGTGGCGGCACTGATATCTTAGTGGCGACACCGGGTCGTTTACTTGACCTTATTTCAAGCAACGCTATCAAGCTTGATAAAGTGAAAACGCTTGTTCTTGATGAAGCTGACCGTATGTTAAGCCTTGGTTTTACAGAAGAACTAGACGCTATCTTGAAGCTACTGCCAAGTAAGAAGCAAACTCTGTTGTTCTCTGCAACGTTCCCAGAGCAAGTTCAAACGCTTACTCACGAACTACTGACTGACCCAATTGAAGTTCAACTTCAAAGTGCTAATGCGAGCACACTGGTTCAGCGTGTATTCGAAGTGGAAAAAGGCCGTAAGACAGCATTGCTAGCTCACCTGATTCAGCAACACGAATGGCGCCAAGCATTGATCTTTGTGAATGCCAAAAACAGCTGTGAGCATTTGGCTGATAAGCTTTACAAGCGCGGTATCATTGCGGAAGTATTCCACGGTGATAAAGGTCAGGGTTCACGTACTCGTATCCTAGAAGATTTTAAATC
This sequence comes from Vibrio sp. 10N.261.46.E11, assembly GCF_041472735.1. NCBI lineage: Bacteria > Pseudomonadati > Pseudomonadota > Gammaproteobacteria > Vibrionales > Vibrionaceae > Vibrio > Vibrio sp. 10N.261.46.E11. Next base: position 115,417 of record NZ_JBFRQW010000009.1, on the reverse strand, counting down.
TGGCGAGATTGACGTTCTGATCGCGACAGACATCGCAGCTCGTGGTCTGGACATCGAAAAACTTCCAGTGGTTATCAACTTTGATTTACCGCGTAGCCCATCAGACTACATGCACCGTATTGGCCGAAGCGGTCGTGCGGGTGAGGTTGGCCTAGCGTTATCTCTGATCGATCACGAAGATTACCACCACTTCACAATCATCGAGAAGAAGAACAAAATTCGTCTTGAGCGCGAGCAAATTGAAGGCTTTGAAGTGGATGAAGAGGCAACCGCTGCACTTGTTGCTGCGTTAAAACCCGTAGCGCCACCGGCTGGTACAGGCAAGAAGAAAAAGAAGAAAGCAGCACAAAACCAAGATGTGTGGCTGAAAAACAACTGATAGTGATTCAGTAAACAATCGATATTTTAAAGGCGCTTAATGGCGTCTTTTTTGTGTCTGTAATACGAGGAGCATAAGTAGCTAGTGTACGGTTGTGTGGTATTCAAAATCAGCTAAGTTTACTTGTAGGGTTGCGTCCTTCATAAGAGATTCAGTGATTTCTCGCTTTGCTCATAACCTATTCCGGTTCTAAGCAACTGGGTAACGGCGTGAAGACCTCGATTAAACAAGTAATATTGACAGCTTCACTCTTCATGGTTACTCAGCCCGCTGCGATAGGTGCAGACTTCAAGATTAAAGGGTTGAACAAAACTCTCACTGAAAATGTAGAGTTATACTTAGAGCCTTTGGTTGATGTCCCAGCTTCCCAGTTATCCCATACTAAGCTATTAAAACGGGTTCAAGACGCGCTCAACCCTTATGGCTACTATCACCCTCAGATAGATATTGAACTTGATGACAGCGATAACCTCACCTTAAACGTCGATTCTGGCCTTGTCATGTACATTGCAGAATCGGTTGTAAAAGTCACAGGTGAAGCGAGTAAAGACGAAGAGTTCATCAAAATACTCACGCAAAGTAAGTTAGATTCAGGTTCACCATTATCTCACCAAGAGTATGACCAAACTAAACGGGCGATTTTCTCCTTGGCAAAGCGTAAAGGTTATTTTGACGGTAGGTTTGTCGAGTCTAAGATTGAAGTGATTCCTAGCGAAAACATCGCCAATATTCACCTGCATTTTTCTAGTGGCTCACGCTACAAGTTTGGCGCTATTAACATTCCTGATGATGGTGTTGAACCTACGCGTATAGAGAAAATTCCCACATTCAAACAAGGGGACGACTTTGACACGATCAAGTTGGGTGAGCTGCAGTCTGACTTGTTTGAAACTCAGTGGTTTCGGAGTGTCGTGGTACACGGTGACTTTAATCATCTTGATGACAATCTAGAAGTGCCAATTGAGATTATTGCTGAACCAAGCTCTCGTAACATTGTGCAGGTGGGTGGCGGTTACTCTACCGATCTCGGTCTAAGAGCGTCTTTAAATTGGTCAAAGCCTTGGTATAACCGAAGAGGACACAGCTTTGAAACACAGACATATTTGTCTGAACAAGAGCAATCACTGCAACTAGGGTACAAAATCCCAACAGAGAAAGTCACGACCGATTACTTTGGTATTCAGTTTGAATCGAAACGAATTGATCATCGAGACACCAATAGCTTTTCAAACGATCTTAAGTTTGAACGTTATTGGCAATTAGACAGCGATTGGCAAAGTACCATTTACGTCAAATACTTGCACGAACAGTACCGTCAGGCGTCTGAGGAAGACCAATCACAATTGCTGTTACCTGGCATCAGTTTTTCTCAAGTTGATCGTAAAAATGATCAATTAGAGCTCAATCATCGACACATGTATTCTGTTGAGTATTCTGACCCTAGTCTGTTCTCTGATTCAAGACTGTTGCGGTTGGAAGGAAACAGTGTGCTTTCGTGGGACATTAGTGAAAGTCAGAAGCTGCATTTCCGTTCAAACGTCGGCATTAACATAGCTAAATCGTTGTCGGATGTGCCATCGTCACTGCGTTATTTTGCTGGTGGCGATGGGAGCTTACGTGGCTATAGCTATGAATCGATTTCTCCAACAGATGACAACGGTGAATTAACAGGTGCACGCTACATGCTAACAGCAGGGCTTGAGTATCAACACCAGGTATATCGTTCAATTTGGATGGGCGCATTTCTCGATGTTGGTGATGCGTTTGATGACAAAGCGGTTTGGAAGCGCGGCACTGGCCTTAGCCTGATTTGGAACTCACAATTTGTGCCTGTGAAACTCGATTTTGCTTACGGGTTGGATGCACCTCAAGGCGATGAGTTTCGTATTCACTTCTCATTAGGTACTCAGTTTTAATTGTTCGATAAGTAGTTATTCTATAATCAAAAACTCTAACGAAGTTATCGAAGTTTTTAACAAGCTAGGGTGACCCATTATTTATTACGATTGGTATTACTGTGTAGTTGTGCAAGAAACAAAGAAGCCGCGTAAATCGCGGCTTCTTTGTATTTCGAATAGGCTAAAAGTGTTTTGAATAGCCTGAAAATGGATTGTTGGACTCACTTTAACTGTAACTTTGAACCATTTATTCTTGAAAGTTTAACGTTGTTATTGCTACTAGAGTTCAAACTCTGCATCCATTTTACGAAATAACCAGTCCGGTATTTTGTTCAATGATTTATAGTTCGGGTTCTTATCTTTGGCTTGATCTTCTGAAAGCCAAACAGTGTCACCTGATTGCCCACGCGATACAATCCAAAACAAGTCTTCTTTCTGGTGTGTTAAATAGTGTATTACTTGATCTGCAAATGCTTCACTATCAATCAACACACCAAACTCGATGTTCAGAAAATCTGATCTTGGATCAAAGTTAGATGAGCCGATATAAGTCACACGGTCGTCTAAAATGACGGTTTTGTTGTGATAGTAGGTGTCGACATGAAAGTAGTGGTCGTCATTGATCGCTTGGCTTTTGTACTCATAGATACTTATGCCTTTGTCGAGCAAAGTCTCACGGTGTTGCTCGTAATAGGCAGGAATAAAACCCGAATCATTAGAAGCTGAAGAGTTCGTAATTAAAGTTACTTCGGCTTGCTGCTGTATTAACGCATCGATAAACACAAACTGATCATCGCTTGGAACGACATAGGGCGTCGAAATCACCGCTTTTGAAGGCGACGGAACTTTTTGAGTCATTAAGCGTTCTGTTCGTTGACGAAAGTAGGGCTTGTTGTCTTTAAGCTTTTCTAACGAATCAAATACTGGTGTTACAGACGCAATAATGAAATCTGGTTGATTTAAATTTTTGATCTGTTTTTCTATTTCAGAAAGGATCAGAGTTTTATTTATCTCACCTTTGTTTAACGCTTTGGTAAATGTTTTGTATTGCTCATTATCTTTGATTTTAATGTGCTCTTGGATAGGTGCAACATGTTCACTATCCCACAGCATTTGATAGTTGTGGTCGAAAGAAGTAATGATATCGCCTTTAAATAGAACATCCATATCAAAGAAGTTCGCATTCTCACTATAACCAAAGTAATCATCACCGATGTTGCGTCCGCCGAGAATCATTGATTGGTGATCTACGTTGAAGTATTTTTCGTGCAATCGATTATCTAACCGTTTTTGGTTCGTTGAGAAGTTAAATGCTCTGCCAATCCAGCCCGCTTTACGTGATTCAAACGGGTTGAACAGTCGAATTTCAATATTGGGATGTGAGTCTAATTCCGCTAGCCATTTATCATTAAAAACCAGTAGGTCATCTAGGATCAGTCGGACGTGAACCTCGCGATTCGCCGCTTGCTTTAGCTCGTTGAGAAGCATCAACCCAAGCGTGTCACGCTCCCAAGAGAAGTAGGTCATATCAATCGAGTGCTCGGCGTGGCGAACAAGCTCGATACGACGTGCGAAGGCTTCTGGCGCCGTCGGGATCAGGTACACTTCTGCTTGGTGTTCCGTGCTTTGCCAGTTTGCTTCGAAGTCTGGTTCAACATCGGGGTAAGGTTGGGCACATCCTGTGACCAAAGCAATCAACATCATTGTGCATGCTGTTTTTAGTTTGCTAAGTGTCATAACTAACCTGCGTTTGAACGTAAAATTTGGATATAAAAACGGCCAGCGAGCTGGCCGTTACAGTAAGAGGGTTGTTAAATATGTTTAGTTTAGGTACCAGTCCCAAGGCATAAGACCTTGCTCTGCTAGACCGGTTAAGCGACCTTCACGAAGCTTGGGATCAACACCTGGGTTTGTGACATAGTCCCAGTCGAAAGTAGTACTGTTGTCGCTGAACCCTGCACCATCAATTACAAGCACATTATCGGCTGTATCGCTGTATTGGTAGTTAGTGAATAATTCTTCGCTAAACCATAGGCGTGACATTTCGTTCATCATGGCCTTCTCATTACTTGTCGGGTGAATCTCACCACCGTCAAAACGTACAGCTTTGTTGAACACAAACGGCAACTCTGAACCGTTGCACGCACCGCTGATACAACCAATCGTCTTGAATAGATCAATGATTGACAGTTGGTCGTATTTGCCCGTTTCTTCATTTAGACCTGTTTTATAGTTCCACATGTTAAAGCTGGGTTTGTGCTCAAAGTGGTATAGCGTTGCTTCTACTCCGCTGTTTGCTGCCATGTGACGAGCTGGACCATTGAACAAGGTGTCATTTAGCAAGGTTTTAAATTGCTTCATGTTGTCAAGAGCACCACCTAAGCTAGATTCTGAGTTAGGGAAGAAGTCAGTTAGGTTTAACACTTTATTAGTTTGTTCATGGCCGTTTAATTCAATATCTACATTTTTTGCGATACATTCGATTACCTCTATTGGGTCGTCTTTAGCTAGACAAATTGGCGTAAAAACTCCTATATCAACAGATGAATCCATCCCCCAAAATAGTTCAGTAACAGCTGTATATGCGGTGAGTGAAAGACCTGCATTTGCAGCAACGTCCTTAGAACTCATGTTATTTATTCTTGCTAATAAACGATCTTGATTGTGCTCATCATCTAGCCATTTCAACGCATCTAAGGCAATGGCCTCTGAACGCTTACCTTCTATGGCTTCAGGTGAAAGAAATTCGTCAATGATAGTTGGAATCAAAAAGGTCACACTGAACAACATCCCAAAACTATTTGCTTCATGAGCATTGTTTCCTAAAATCGTTTGTACAGAAAAATCAGAATTTAGTGGTGATTTAGATGGTTCTATACATATTGTCTTTGACTCATCACTGGAAGCAAGTGACTCACAACCTAGATAAGGAGCAAATGGCATCAGTGTTGGCATAGGGGTCTTTCCTGTTTTAGGGCCTACTTCCAACTCTTGATTCGCATAAGAAACTGAAATCGATAGCGAACTCAATAACCAATTTTTTAGCTGTTCAATACCATTCAAAGCTGTTTCTTGCGACGCCATGATCTCATCGAGCGAAGTGTCTGCTGTAAACTCCTTACTGCGATCTTTTGCTACTTCATAACTAGGGTATTCAAAGCCATAAGGGTTACTCTGCATGATAGCTAGTTGGAAATACTGACCTGCGATATCGTTATCTTGTTGCAAGAAACCAATAGACATAGCCCCTGAGCCTTGACCCATAACGGTTACGTTTTGAGCATCGCCACCGAAATCAGCAATATTATTGTATACCCACTCCAAGGCACGTTTTTGGTCACCTAGGCCATAGTTACCATCTTCGTTCTCGCCTTTAATCCATTGAGTCCCTAGCTGACCAAGACGGTAGTTAAAGCTTACGTAGATGAAAGGCTTACCGTCGTCGCTTCCTTGAGCAACCACTGTATCACCGTGCACAAGTGCTTCAGAACCTGAGCCATACTCAAAGTCACCACCGTGGATGAAAACATAAACCGGTAGATCTGCATCAGAATCTACGCCTGCTGGACGCCAGATATTGAGGTTAAGGCAGTTCTCATCTTGTGTTTGTGATGTCGTTTTTAGTTGAGGACAAGCATCACCAAACGAAGTGGCGTCGACTATACCTTCCGAGTTCAATAGTTCCGTCAAGGCTACAGTGGCGCTGTGCTCAAAACGTTCAGCATCCGCAAAGCGTATACCTTTAAAGGTTTCAACAGAAGCCAGTTTGTCGTCTTCGGTATTTGAAGTTATTACCAGTTCTTCTATGGACGCTTTAATCGTTACGTCACCGATTGGAGCATCAAATGATTTGGCAGGTGCCGGTACTAAGGGCTCGGGTTTGTTTGGCATCGGAACAGTCGGTTCTGTATCACTGCCACAAGCAGCGAGTAACATTGAGATGGTCACAGCAGGAATTAATTGTTTGTTGAGTTTCATTATTACGTCCACAGTTTTTTGTTGTTACCAAACCAGCAATTCCGTGCGTTATCGTCGACCGTTGTCGTGCTTGGATATATGTAATTTTGTTATGGGATGTATATTAAAGACATTATTACGATTGATGGAATCGCATAAGTAGGACGGGACCCTACAAGAGTGGCCTCGACCACTCTTTGCATTGTTTGGAGTTAGAAGCGATAGCCAAGGTTCAACGTCACAGCCGAGCGAGTTTCCCCCTTGTTGTACAGCACAGTCATGTTGTAATGTTTGCCGATCTGCTTATTAAACCCGGTTAGGAATGCCCATTGGTCGATGTCTACACCAACGTCATAATCAAACTCAATGTCACCGGTTTTTACTGTGCCTTGCATACGTGAATCTAAACCTTGGTATTCGGCACCAACGAAGAACTGAGCACGATAATCGACTAATTGATAACCTAGCATTGGTTGAACTGTCACAATGCCATCGCCCCAATCGTCTAGCCCTTTAAGACGGGTTTGTGAGTAAGTGCCGGTAACAGAAGCAAAGAATTCTTTGTAACCAACGGACAATGTGGTACCCGCACCGCGCAAGTCATATTCAAGATGTAAGGGCACATTTAAACGACCACTGTTGCACAAGGCAGATACGCCTTCGCAAAGCGCGTTACCTAATCCAGGCAATTTGTCATTGAGTTTGTCTTGTAGGTATTCTCCTGCGGCGCCGGTATAAGAGGCGTCAATATTCGCATCTACGTTTACCTTCCCGACGTATCCGAATACATTCCAGAACGGCAGGATATTAACGTCACCGCGTATCGAAAGACTTTCTGCCTTTACTGTTGCAACACTATCTTCAGGATCAAATAGGTCGTTCAAGCGAACACCACCAATCACGTAATCAGTCATGGGAACATCCATATCTTGATTACGGTAAGCAACAGAAATACCAAAGGGTAGTGGTAAATCAATACCTTGGCGACGCACTATGTCACCCATTAAAGGGAAGGTGCGATCCAGCTTGACGCTCGCTTCTAACATTCTCGGGTCTGATACTTCTTGAAGCCTCGCTTCGTTGATCACTTGTACGCCTTTATTGTCTTCATAAAACGCGACTGGCTCGATTATGCTCGTCATCTTCATTGGCTTGTGCTTGGTTGTACCAACCACTTCGGTTGTTTTACTCACGATGACTAGCTTGCCCGATGACAAAGTTTGAAACTCAATCTCTTGCTTATAGCTTTCTACCTTGTAGGTATGGTGTTTGAAAGGCTTTTCATTGCTGATTAGCATGCGTTTTGGTTCACCGTTGACTAACTCAATGTCGACACTCAAAAAACGGAAGTAGGCAATGTCTTGAGGAAGTCCATACTTCGAATAATCGAAGCTGATGATTACTTTGTTATCGTCGATTTCTTTGACGCGAACCGAAGATGAATCAAAGCTTTCAGCATAGTTACGTAAGCGATATTCGGTACGTGTGAAGGTTTCTATTTCATCGAGTAGGTTTTCGTTATCATCTAGCTCTTCTGGGTTATATTTGATACGAAGATCGATGTTGCCTTTAGTGTCAGTGTTTTTAACCATGTAAACGCTTGAATCTCGAACTTCTTCGCCAATTTCAATAGTACGATGTGCATGTTCGACCAAATGTTCGCCCTGGACCAATGAACTGATTGCTAGCTTTGGTAAGTCATGGCTCATGCCATACTTGTCAAAAATAGCACGTCCTTGCTCCATGACGTTGGTGTAAGTTTGTGTTTCTTCCGCCGCGTGAACAAAATTGGGTGTTGTAAGTAATAGGGCACTCGCTAATACAGAAAGAGTATGGTTCTTACAGGTATTTATGCTTATTTCAAAAAAACTCATGACGGTTTCCAATCTGATTAGTCTCAAACCTTCGAGACTCAAACAGTCTATGTTGTACTGAACTTCGTGTTCAGTTTGTTATTAATGCATCCATAAGGATTTGCAATGTGAATATCGCATTTGGAAATGCATTGCGTCAGTCAATGGGAGTATTCTAAGGTGAGGTAGGAAATGTCGTTAATCGCGTTTGATGGATGCTATCCTCACTTAGAAAGAATTAGCATTAATTGACTGATTTATAATGATTTTCAATAGATACAAAAACGGCCTGCGAAGTAAATATACTTGGCAGGCCGTTTTGTTATGAGAGATTTAGTGCATCCTGTTCTAAGCGGTTACTTTTACTCTGAATAGATCAGTAAACAGCTTCGCGATCATTAAAATGATCAAGATATTCACCAGCATCAACAGTGGCGTTTCTATTCTATAAACAGGAGTGAGGTTAAGTGCTCCAGATGTAAGAACAACCAACAAGTTGATACCCAAAATTCGATGTATCATGAGCTTAGGTGTCGCGAACACTTTCCATATGACCATAATGTTAAGGAAGTAGAATAGCCCAAGTTCCCAGAGTTCTGTCATTAATGGCATCACAAAGATGTATTGCAATAGAATCACCGATCCTGTGCCCAATACGCCATAGAAGGCATCCTTAATAACGCTTGGTGGCATGGTCGGCACCATAGAAGAGAATACACCGGCAATCATAGGGAAAATAAAACCACCCGGCATTGGAAGATATATCCATACTAATAACGACGTTACGAACATCGACATCCCTTGTAGGACCTTGCGCCCGTCTTCATTCAAATGTTCAACAAACGTGCGATGAGCATGATGCCAAGACACTTCTTTATGATTGCCTAGTACATTGAGTTTGCCCTCAACAAGAGATTGATCTGGTGTTAATACATCGAACGTCTTCAAGTTGTGAGCAAGAACTGTCCATTGGATGCCCAAGTCAGATTCGCTGTTACTTTGTTTGAGTAGTGTATCTTGGATATGCGCCATTTCATCGATACGCAAACGCCATGTTTGGATATTCTCTTTAAGGTGGTAACTTCCGGTCAGTGGGAGATCTAAAAGTTGATACAGCTTATCAATATTTGCGGTATTGCTTTCAAGTGCGGCAATGTCGATGTCGTTTGTTTTTTCCATCGCATCTAATAAGGCTTGTTTACTTGTTTCGAAACGTTGTACAAAGTTGAGTTCAGTATTCACAGGCCACACGATGCGATACACAATAGAGAAGACGACAACACCTAATAGTGTTTCTTGAAGTCGAAGTACAGCAAAGTGAAAAGTGGTTTGGCTATCAAACCCGCCCATACAAGAAATAATCGAACAGACGGCGAAACCAATAGAGAACACATAACCATATTTCTCGTCACTAGACATAAAAATGCAAGTGCCTAAGAACAAGGTAAAAAATGTCAGAAACAAAAATCTGTCTTGTGAAAACATCGCAATGAGGAAAAAGGCATAGCCGGTCCCTAACAAGGTCCCCATTAACCGATTATGACCTTTGTTTATTGAATGGGCGAAGCTTTCGTTCAACGCCATCACTGCAACCGCAATCGCTGCCCAATACGGTTTCTCCCATTGAAACCAAAGAGCAAGGCAAATTGCGATAACAATAGAAAGTGCGGCTTTGATCGCTTCTTTAGTTGATGCATTGAACATAGAAACACCCAATTATTTAATGATTTTGATCGAGGCTGTCATACCAACACGCAGTTGCACGTCTGCAGGTACTTTATCTAACTTAACTTTAATAGGGATGCGTTGAGCGAGACGTATCCATTGGAAGTTTGGATTCACGTTTGGCAATAAATCATTACCTGTGCTGCCTTCTTGTTTAGCGATACCAAAGCCAATACTTTTGATATGGCCTTCTAGTTGAACATTGTTGTGCATCATAAGTGTTACGTAGGCCTTATCTTGAGCATCAACGCCGACCAGATCGGTTTCTTTGAAATAACCTTCAATCCAAAAGCTATCTTCATCAATTAACGCAACCACAGGTGAATTCGCGACAACTTGAGAGCCCACGCGTAAGTTCAAGTTAGTGATGTAACCGTTAGTAGGCGCGTATACCTTGGTGTACTCAAGATTCAGGTGTGCTTCTTCGACGTTCGCTTTTGCTAGTTCGACATTCGCGGCGCTTGTTTCTACAGCGTTGTTTAAGTTATTTAGAGTAAGAACGGGTACGGCTCCGGGCGTTCTTTTCTCTAAATTCAAGGCGCGTTGTTCTTCATTTTTGGCTTTGGCGAGTAGGGCAACCGCTTGTTTTTGAGTGGCAAGCGCTTTTTTGTAGGTCGCGTTGTAAATACTCGGATCGATTTCAAAAAGAAGATCGCCTTTGGACACCTGTGAGTTGTCGTCCACGTGCACTTTGACCACTTGCCCGGTGACGCGAGGTGTGATTGAAACAATGTATGCGCTGACTTGACCGTCTCTAGTCCACGGATTGCTTGTATAAGATTGGTAGTAGTTGTAAGCCACAGAACCAGCAGTCGCAACTAATAACAGTGTGATGAGATAACGTTTGATCACGGTAAGTGCCTCAAAAAATGGTAATAAAATGGCCGATAGCGCCAGTAAAAATCACGATTAAGCTTAGTTCTGCTATTGCAGGTAAGGCGACATATTTATGTACTCCAAGCCTTGTGGCGATTGACCCAGTTAAGATTGTTAACATGTAAGCCAATGCAATAACCAGTAACAGCGGTGGGAAGTAGACTTCGCCCCACACGAGTTCATGTGGCATTGTATTCATGGTTCTTTTCTCTATTCGTTTGATGAATACAAAGATAACGGAATTCGATTTATTGTGACAATCGCTTATAGAGGGTCAGATCCATCAAAAATCTGACTTTATGAGGTGACTGTGCTCACCACGTCTTTTTTGGTGCCCTAAGCCAGTACAACGAGAGCTGATAGGTTATGTTTTCTGGGGGTATAAACATTTTTCAAAATTTATTTCGAAAATAATCGACTTTTACTATCGTAGACTAAATCCAGTAAAAGCAATCACTTTAGATGGAAATTACACTTCAATATTTATCCAAATAGTCAAAGTGATGATTTGATCCATCAAATGGGATTACATAATAAAACCTTTTGTTCTTAATATTTGGTTCGAAGCAACGAGATGCTTTATTTATTATTGAATAATCCAACAAATATCATTATTAAGTTATTCGTTAGATTATTTACTCCTTATATTCAGTAACAAGAGTAAATTTGTCATGGACATTATTTCTAATCTGTTTGACATGGCACCATTTGTCGCACTATTTATTACACTCTCATTGGGTTATATGGTTGGTAAAATTACTATCGGCCGATTTGTTTTAGGCGGGGTAGCCGGAACATTATTAATGGGCGTAATTATTGGGCAATTTGGTGTCAATATTGATCCCGGCGTAAAAAGTATTTTCTTTACGCTCTTTATTTATGCTGTAGGTTATCAAGGCGGTGCTCAATTCTTTAAAGCACTTAACTTCAGAACCATTAACATTCTGCTCTCCGCGGTTGTTATGACGGTTTCAGGTTTATTGTGTGTGCTTGCCGCTGCGTGGTTATTTGACCTAGATAGAGGTACAGCTGCAGGTCTAGCGGCTGGTGGCTTAACTCAATCTGCGATTATTGGTACTGCAGGCGATGCGATTGCACGTTTAGGTGGTGTATCGGAAGAAGCCAAACACCTGATGCAAACAAACGTAGCGGTTGGTTACGCGGTAACTTATATCTTTGGTTCTTTAGGGCCAATCTTGATGGTGACTTGGGTATTCCCAACGCTCATGAAGTGGGATATCCGATCTGAAGCTATCGCACTAGAAGAGAAAAACTCAGACGGAAAACGTGATTTAGCAGACGGCGAATTCAACGCAGTCACCGCTTTAGTGACACGTGCTTTTAAAGTAACTCACGACGATAAACTAGTTGGAAAAACACTGGCGCAATTGAACCAATCATCACTTGCTGCGTGTATCGAACTTATCGAGCGCGACGGTAAAGAGCTGAGTGCAGACAAGTTCACAGCGCTTAAAGCAGGCGACCTTGTTGTGGTTACCGGCCGCAGAAACGCGGTTCATGAACTACAGAATAAGGCACAAAGCAATGAAGTAGCATTACCGGAAAGCTATGAAGTTATTGAAGAAAATCGTCAACTAATCGCTGATAACCGCAAGCTGATTGGTCGTTCGTTAAGAGAGATAAAAGATAGCTCAAATCAAAGTTCGTTCCGTGGTGTGTATGTTACAGACTACATGCGTGCTGGTACTTCAGTGGCTATTACCGAAGACCTTATTGTTGAGAAAAACGACGTTATTCAATTAACCGGTACCGCTCAAGACATCAACCGAGTTGAAAAACACATCGGTAAGCGCATGGGGTCAGCAACCATGACTGACTTTGTTATTCTTGGTTTGGGTATGGTTGTTGGTCTGCTCATTGGTTTGATCAGCTTCAAGATTGCAGGTATTCCCGTAACGATTGGTTCTGGTGCAGGTTGTTTGATCTCTGGTTTATTCGTTGGTTGGATTCGTAGCCGAAACCCTCATATTGCACAATTCCCAGCGGGAGCTGTGAGCTTTATTCGTGACTTTGGTCTGGCAGCTTTCGTAGGAATTGTGGGGTTGCAAGCAGGTCCTCAAGCGGTTGACACCATTAAAGAACACGGTATGTCATTGTTGTTCTTGGGTATGGCAGTCACCATCATTCCACAGATTATTTCATTCTTCTTCTCGTACTTTGTATTGAAGATCAAGAACCCAGTAGAAGCGTTAGGTTGTGTGACTGGTGGTCGAAGTGCAAACCCAGCATTCGCAGCATTGATGGAAAAAACAGGTAATGCAACGCCAGTATTCTCTTTCACTGTAACTTATGCCGTAGCCAACGTGTTACTGACGCTATGGGGACCAATTATCGTCGGTATTATTACCGTTAATGCTGGTATGTAATTACAAAATACCAATTCATTACAGATTTAAAAATAACCAAAAATATCAATTTATTAAAAGTCCTAACCAATAACGACATTAGATGGGACTGAATAATCACGCTTAAGCAAAACGCTTCATTCTAATTGAAAGTGTTTAATATTAAATTATTAGGTAAATATCATGACTACACAAAATACTACTATCGACTTTTCAAAATTCGCTGATTTAAGCCCATTTGAATTAAAAGACAAATTAATTGAAGTTGCTCAAGCAGTGCCAGATCGCGCTTTACTAGACGCCGGTCGTGGCAATCCAAACTTCCTAGCAACATTGCCACGTAAAGCGTTTATTCGTCTTGGTGAGTTCTCTGTTAATGAAGCAGAACGTAACTATGCGTACCTTGGGGGTGATTTCGGCGGTATCCCTGATGGTGTTGGTATTGTTGAGCGTTTCGATACGTTTGCTAAAGAATACTCAAACGACAAAGGTGTTCAGTTCATCGAACGCGCACTAAGCTACGCAAAAGATCGTTTAGGTATCGAAAAGCAAGTGTTCTTGAATGAACTAGTGAACGCGTACTTAGCGTGTAACTACCCAGTACCACCACGTATGTTGACTAACATTGAGAAAGTGGTGAAGCAGTACATTGCAGAAGAGATGTATGGCCCGGTTCCAATGACCACAGACTTCGACTTGTTCGCAACGGAAGGTGGTACGGCATCAATGACCTACACATTCCAAACGATGTTCAACAATGGTTTATTGAAAAAAGGCGATAAGGTGGCGCTAATTACGCCAATCTTTACGCCTTACCTTGAAATCCCAGAGCTTTCTGAGTACGAGCTAGAGATCGTTGAGCTACGTCTTGATGAGACCACTTGGCAGCTACCAATGTCTGAAGTCGAGAAACTGGCAGATACAGACATCAAACTACTTTGCGTAGTTAACCCTGCTAATCCAGCATCAGTGAAATTCTCTAACGAGACTTTAGAGAACCTAACAAACTTTGTGAATGAGCAACGCAGTGACCTATTCATCATCACTGATGACGTATACGGTACATTTGCCGATGACTTCGTTTCTCTATTTGCAAAACTACCGTACAACACACTTTGTGTTTACTCGTTCTCAAAGTACTTCGGTGCAACAGGCTGGCGCCTTGGCTCGATTGCGATTCAGCACAACAACGTGTTCGATGATGCAATGCGCAGCCTACCAGAATCACGTCAACTGGAACTGGATGATCGTTACAAAACGCTAGACCCAGAACCGCGTGGTATTAAGTTCATTGATCGTATTGTTGCAGACAGCCGAAGTGTGGCACTTAATCACACAGCTGGCCTTTCACTACCACAACAAGTTCAAATGGCGCTGTTCTCATTGAACTGCCTAATGGATTCAGAGCAAAACTACAAAGAATCGTGCAAACGCATTATTCGCGAACGCTACAAAACTTTGTACAAAAACATGGGTATCGAAATTGAAGAAAACAAAGATCGTGTGGACTACTACACATTGCTTGAGCTCGACACTTTGGGCGGAAAATTGTACGGACCAGCATTCGTTGAATGGTTCAAAGCGAACGAGAAGGGCAAAGACTTCTTGTTCCGACTTGCACACGAAACTGGCGTTATCTTGCTTCCAGGCAAGGGCTTCGATGTAGTACACGCTTCTGTTCGTGTATCGCTAGCTAACCTGACTCACCATGAATACGAACTGATTGGCCGTGCAACTCGTAAGGTGTTGGACGAGCACTACGTTGAGTTTCAAGGCGCGTAAGCTCTAGTCAGGCTTAGAATCGAATACATGATTCTAGGCCAGCTATGTTCAAATCCTTAAGAATAAGCCTCGGCGATGTCGAGGCTATTCCGACCAAATAAGCACAGTGTTCAAGTAGCTATCTATGGGATGCAATCGTTGTGTTTATTTAGTCGTCTTATCTAAGTAATCAAATCCATTTCAAACTGAAAGAGCGACGCATGAAAAGCATTATTTCTATTCAATCTCACGTGGTTTATGGGCATGCAGGCAACAGTTCTGTGGTTTTTCCAATCCAAAGAATGGGACTCGATGTGTGGCCAATCCATACTGTTCAGTTCTCTAATCACACTCAATATCAACAAGGTTGGACTGGGCAAACATTTGGCTCAGATGATATTCGAAACTTGATTCGAGGCCTAGACAACATCAACGCGCTGAAAGACTGCGGTGCGATCCTATCGGGTTATCAGGGAAGCGCAGACCAATGCAAAGCGGTTGCTGAGTCGGTTAATCTAGTTAAAGAAAAGAACCACAGTGCACTCTATATTTGTGACCCTGTAATGGGTGATCCAGATAAAGGTTGTATCGTTGAGGATGGCGTTAAAACAGCCATTACCAAACACTTGCTTCCTATTGCCGATGTCATCGTGCCAAACCAATTTGAGCTGAGCGAATTGACCGGTATCAAAATCCACTCGCTTTATGATGCGGTTACAGCCTGTAAGAAGGCACTGGAACTTGGGCCAAAGATGGTGCTTGTGAAGCATTTGCACTCATTACCCGATGATGCGTTCAGCATGATCCTCGCAACGAAAAAGGCATGCTATTTAGCTCAACGACCGAATATCGAATTTGATAAACAGCCAGTTGGTGTTGGCGACCTTATCTCAGGCTTATTTACAGCGGGATTAATGAAAAGAATGTCTCCGGTGGCTTCATTCCGTCATGCCAACAACGCGGTTTATGGTGTGTTGGATCTGACTAAGAGCTATGGCACTTGGGAGCTACAAACAATCAATGCTCAGTATGAATTTGTAGAGCCTACCCACGATTTCAACGTGGTCAAAATAGGCTAGAGCGATTGACTCCAACAGTGCTTAAGGTCAAGTAAGGGGGCGACTATTCGATGGGTAGCGTCCTACAAACGAGATTACGAGTTAAGCCGGATACTCGCTATATTACGACCACAAAGAGATGGACTTCACTTTATCCCTAATCTTTCTGTTTTTTAACTTTATTATTTATTAAACAGAGACTCTGAATCAATTTAGAGACTACTAAATGAGCCTAAATATGAACCGTCTAATCTCTTCGGGTCTTACCGTTGCTTTGTCACTCTTGGTAGTGGCTTGTAGTTCACATCACACACTGGATGTACGCGTAAACAAAGACAATTACAAAGAAGTCATTGTAGAGGATGCATCATCAGTAGCAGAGCCACTGCGTATTTGGGCGAGTGAGTCGCCAAACTTCTTATACTCTCCAGCAGATCAAACCACGCCGATTACTGTGTCAGATGACCAATTGAACATTTTGGCCTTGTCGGGAGGTGGTGCTAACGGAGCTTTTGGTGCCGGTATCTTGATAGGGCTTGAAGAGTCAGGCCAGCTAAAAGATTACTCCATTGTGACAGGAATCAGTGCAGGCGCGTTAATGGCACCGTTTGTGTTCATCGGGGGAGATGCGTTCTCTAAGATGAAGGACGTGATGTTGAACATAGACGATAAATCCGTACTCGGTAAAAAGAATTTTTTGAACACCGTCTTTAAAGATGCGTTTACTGATGGCGAAAACTTGTACCAGTTTATTGCTGAGGCGTTCCCTGAACCCATGATTGAGCAAATCGCAGCGCGACATCGCAGCGGCAAACGTCTGTTTATTGGTAGCACTCATTTTGATTCTGGTGAGCTTGTCATTTGGAATGTAGGTGCAATAGCAAATAGCGACATGCCAGATAAGTCTGAACTTATATATAAGGTGTTGGCCGCAAGTGCGTCTATTCCTGGTGTGTTCCCACCGCAGTTCATCGATGTAGAACATGAAGGCGAAGTTTTTGAAGAACTGCACGTCGATGGTGGTTTAGCGACTCAAGTGTTCTTCAATCCCTCAAACTTCGACTATCAACAGATCTCAGATGCACTTGGGTTAAAAACACCACCACAGCTCGATGTTATTCGAAATGGCGCGCTGAAAGCACCGTATCACTCGTTGAGAGATAAGGGACTCGATTTGGTCGCAAAGAGCGTATCAAGCCTAACGCTTGCACAAACGCGTGGTGACTTATATCGAATGAAATACATCAGTGAAATTAACAACATTGATATGCAATTCACCTACATCGAGCACGACTTTGGTTACGCCAAACGAACCAAAGACATGTTTGATGAACATTACCTATTAACTATATACGAATATGGTTATCACAAAGCAACTCAGGGGAAACCTTGGGTAACCGAATTACCTTGATTAGGGATATTAAAGAATGAAAAGAACAGCATTAACGCTACTTATCTTAGCAACGTCTAGCGCTGCAATGGCACAAAACGCAACCTCAATGGATCAGCAAAAAGTCGACAACGACATGTTACAACTGGCCGACGTTCAGCAAGAAGCGGCGCTAATTATGGTCGAAGAGGGTTCAGACTACGTGGCGATTGATTATATTGGTCAATGGGTTGAGGTGAACAATTACGTCACACACAAAGAAGCCAAAGAGCGACAGCTTCAAAAGAGCACCAAGAAATACATTTACTCTAAAACGGGTGAAACTCTAGAGTCTATTGAGCTGCGTATTGCTGAGCACATTCAAGCAGATCAACCTAAATATTTCAGTGTCGATGTTTACCGCAATTACCATGGTGACTCAGGCGACTTTAACTACCTAGCTCGAGTTATCGAATACATTTAAGTTATTCGTTACACGTCAATGAAATAACCTACTGACTTAAGTAGGTTTTTTTGTTTCAACCAGACGAATTGATTTCAATATTATTACTTTGAAAAAGTAGATATTTCGTTAACTTGTGATAATTTAAATACATAACAACTAAAAGTAAGCACAACAAAATGAATTTTAGCATTGAACAACTTCTCGCGTTCGTTACCGTTTATGAACAACTGTCTTTTAGCAAGGCTGCCGTTAAGCTTAATAAGCACAGAACGACAATCGGACAGGTGATTACGAACCTTGAAGACCAACTCGCAGTAAACCTTTTTGAAAGAGTAGGGCGATCGGTTAAGCCGACAGAGGATGGTCATCACCTTTATCATTATGCTAAGCAAACGATTGAACAAGCACGAACTTTCGACAAGGTCGCTTTGAGCTTGTCTTATGGCGGATTGGAAAGTATTACTTTTGCTTATTCAAGTGTAATACCTCACCAAATACTTGTGGATATTCGAAAGAAGTTACGTCGTGATTTTCCAATGATGCGAGTAAATTTTCTAGTCCGAAATAAAAAAGACATTAAGCAAGGCCTTGAAAGTGGCGAGTATCATTTTGGACTGGTCAATGTGCATGACAGTCGTGGAATACACAGTTTTGATGCCACTTTTTTAGGCCATATAGAATTTTTCCCTTTCGTTCAAAAAAATGGCGAGTTTTCGTCTTTGGCAAAAGAAGATGTACTTTTAGCGCTAAGAAATACGAAGCAGTTTGTCTTAAAATCCTTCATTGAAGAAGGAATGTCCGAAAAAATAACCGTGAGTTCTGACAATGAAGAAGTCGACCAATTAGCGTTAGTTATCAAAATGGTTGAAGCTGGTTTAGGGTGGGCATTGCTACCAAAAACATTTGCTTATTCTGAATTTTCGCATTACGACGTTGAAGCTATACAATCATCTGAAATGGAACATGGTTTTAAGTTTGGCTTTGCTCTTTGGTGCAATCATTCTAAACAAACAAGTGAAGTGAAGTTATCGATCTTGTCTATTATCAAAGAACACGTCACTCAAGCGTTAAAAAGAGATGAGTGAAAAAGAGTACATTGTTATCTTTTCGATAACGGCTCATTTTGTATGAGCCTTTTTTATATCTATTATCTGCATATTAATTTCAGTTGTAGGATGACACCCTCTATATGAGAGTAGGGGAAACGTATAAATAGAACTATTCTACTTGTGCTGGCGAGGAACTCTCTTGGCAGTAAAAGTTCTTAATTTCAATGTTTATTGCACGGAAGCAAACTTTCGACCGAGGCTCGCGCCTCGGTTTTTTTTGAGGCAATTTATATGAACCGTTGTGGTGTGCTTGCACTATTCTCAAGCTCCTTATTAATATCTTTAACTGCTATGGCATCCTTTTACGACCCTGTGGATGGTCAGTTTGATATGGGCCATCACATTGCAGAAAACGCAACGGGGTTTTTACCTATACCTATACTAATTACCGAGCCTGCGGTGGGCTACGGTGGTGGTGGTGCTGGATTGTTTTTACACGAGAGCGAAGAAGAAAAACGAATTCGTAAAGAAGCAGCGTTAAAGGCTATTGATGGTGGTGCGCAACTTGTTCCATCTGCGATGAGTGTTGTTGGTGCTTTGGGAACTGAAAATGAAACCTGGTTTTTTTTTGGTGGCCACAGACGTTCATGGATGAATGATTCAATTCGTTATATTGGTGGCGGCGGTTTTGGTGTTGCGAATATTGATTTGTATAAGCAACTTTCTTTGGGTGGGAAAGAGCTGGACCTTAAGTTTGGCACATCAACTTCAGTGGCCGTACTTTCACAAAAGGTACAATTTAGAATTGGGGATACGCCATGGATGATTGGTGTAAAACAGCTTTTGGCTAAATCTAAGATCGAAGCTGATAATCGTTTGGTCGATAAGTTAATGGAGCTTACGCTAGGCAATGAATCAGTGACATCGGGCTTAGGTATTGAAGCTGAATTTGATACAAGAAACAACTTGTTTTACCCAACAAAAGGATACCGATTTTCTGCAGACTACATGGTCTTTGATGATGCGATTGGCAGTGATTCAAATTACAGAAATCTAAATGTTGAAGCGGAAGGTTACATTCCAGTGTCTGAAAAGTGGACACTTGGTTTAGCGGGTAACTATCAAAATTACGAGCAAGGTGATGGATTTGTGTCTCCAACAGCTAAGCCATATGTTGAGTTAAGAGGTGTCTCCTCATTTCGCTATCAAGGGGATGAAATTGAAACCCTCCAAGGGCAGCTGACCTACAGTATTAGTCATCGTTGGAAAGTGTCAGGCTTCTATGGTTCAGGAAAAGCAACGGAGCTAGCTGATCAAAGTAACAAGGTGAATGCAGGAGGTGTCGGTTTCAGATACCAAATCGCTAGACGTTACGGTTTACACCTTGGTATGGATTATGCGCAAAGCCATGAAGAACGCGCTATCTACTTTAATATAGGCAGTGGTTTCTAGAACTACTAAATCGGTTTGATTTTTTCTAATAAAAAAGGCGCTAA
>NZ_JBFRQW010000009.1:0-94447 GCF_041472735.1 Vibrio sp. 10N.261.46.E11 | reverse complement strand
TTAGCGCCTTTTTTATTAGATTTTGTTCAGCTAAAAGAATAATTACTTTTTACGGCAGAACTCAGCGATTACGTACATTGATTGACCGCCGTTTGTTTTACCAGAAACAAGCTTAGGATCGTCACCAACGCTGATACCACGGATAACAGTACCTTGCTTAATCACTTGGTTAGTACCTTTGATTGGCAGATCTTTAATTACTGTTACGTCGTCACCTTTCTTAAGTTCAACGCCGTTCACATCAAGAGGTTTGTCATCAGCAGACATGCCAATTTGTGCCCAAACTGACGTTTCTTCTTCAAGGTACATCATGTCTAGCGCGTCTTGAGCCCAGCTTTCTGTGTTCAGACGAGTAAGTTGACGCCATGCCGTTACTTGAACTGGCGCTTCTTGACTCCACATGCTGTCAGTTAGACAACGCCAGTGGTTGATATCTTTAGGATCGTCAATCTCACCAAGACATTTGTCACATACCATGATGCCGTGATCCACTGTTACGTGGCTGTGTGGCGGCACTGCGTATGCAGTAAGAGAAGAATCAGAACCACATAGTTCACATTTAGATTGGCAGCGTTCTAGCATCGTAGCTTCAGAAGACATAATGGACTCACATTTATTAGGTATTAAATTACGGGGCTATTATCCACTTTATTTACAATAAAGAAAGAGGTCGTACGGTATTCTGTCTTGATTAATTTTAGCTGAGATCAAGCATTTGTGTTTTAAGGTTCTATGCAAACGGTTAACTAGGGATAGTTGGTTGGTGGTAGAAACAAAAATGCCAGCGGTTTGGCTGGCATTTGTTTAGTTGCAACTATTCTTATTCCAAGAAAGAAGCAGTAATAGATGCTGAAGTTAACGCGTTGTCGATCAAGAAGTCTACAGCTTGTGTCTGCATGCTTACATGATGACCTGCGTCCAAAGGTGTTGGTGTCGTCTTATCTTGCGGTATTACAAACGTACTGTGCGCAGCGACATCACTGAACTTAACAAAATCCTTCGCTCCGTCTGGGCTTGTATTACTCGAATCAACGACTTTTAGTTTCAGCTTCGTTGCTAACGGTGTGGTTCCCGCGAACGGAGCGTTTGCGACTGTGTTTGGTACTGTATCATCACCTTGTACTTGCCCCATATAAATAGGCAGAACAGGTGAGCCAGAAGCAACTAGATAAGACGCATTGGTAAACGGATCAATAGTATCTAACACAGTTTGTGCAGCGTAAGCGAACTGTTGAAAAGCGGCGGTCATGGTTGCTTTCTGTGCTGCAGTCGCGTTTGCTTCAAACGTTGTGTAACACTGTTTGCTAGAGAGGCTTCCACAGTTCGCGGTTGCGAAACCTGCGTATTCCGTTGAAGCGCTCAATGCAACGCTGTGCTTAACTTGAGGGCCAAACTCCGTAGAACCCAATAGAAGGTTCGATATCTGACCGCCTGAGTTTTCTATCGCTGCTGAACTGAATGAGTAAAGCGAATTAGCTGCGACACTACCGAGTGTACGATTAGAGGCTGCAACTGCCGTCGTTCCAACAATACCGCCGAGTGAGTGGCCTAGAAACTTAACTTGCGAGCCTTTGGTTAAATCAAAACCTTTAAGTGGTGACGCGCCTAACAATGTTGCTTGTGATGATACAGCTAAAGCTGCGCGTAAGCCCATAACATCAAGCGCACTTTGGCGTACGTTATCGCGAGCGACGGGTAAGTTCGCTAAGTTTAGATAAGCCAAAACGTCAGCGTTTGCCGAACGAGTATCATCCAAACTACGTGTACCGTGGATCGGTAAGTCAATCGCCAATACTGCTACACCTGCTTTTGCAAGGTTGTAAGCGAAAGCATAAGCGTTTTCTTTCGCTGAGGTGATGCCGTGTTGGTAGATCACAACATTAGTAGGATCAGAACCATTTGGCGTAAACAGTAAGAACTCGACGTCTTCTAATGATTTAACTTGAGGAACAGGTGAGTATTTGGTGATGACTCGCTCGCTATCAAGTGCTGAACCATCTTTAAGAGTCAGGTTTAAACCAATGAGTTTAAGCTGCTCTGTTTGACTCGTCGCTAATATACTTGCATCAATACCAGCAGCAATAAGTTGAGCGGCCATGTTCGCCTTTTCTGCACTATTACTTAGAGCATTTGAAACCTTAGCTAGGCTAGGCATAGCGGATTCAAATGGCTGAGAATTCCATTTGCTGCTTGTCTCAAGGTAATAAGGTAACTTAACCGATCCTTGACTTACATTGACATCAGCGCTTGATGCATCGTACATCGCGCCGATTGCAAATTTGGCTTTAGCAATCTTCGTCGCGTCACCACCACCAATGTATTTGTCAAAATCAGTGTCATTTGCTAATGCTGTTTTGAATGTTACCGCAGGAAGAAACGACATAGTATAAGCGGCTTTTAGGTCAACCGAATTAGGGTTTGCACTGCCTTTCCATACACCATTTAGGTCCGCTGAAGCCAACCCAGTCGCTGTTGCTGCTTTTGTTGCGAAAAGAGAACCGCCAACCGATTCGGTGGTAAACCACGTCGAATAAATGATGTCTTTGGTATCAAGGCTCACTTTGCCCGCAGCATTTGCCCCTGCAAAGATTTTCTCAACACCTTGAGTTACTTTCTGTGCTTGAGCTAAGCTACCCGCAGTATACGTTACTGAGCTTGATTTCAGAGCTGCGTAGCTTGACGACATTCCTACCGGATCGCCATTCACATCTGTCAGTTCATTCGACAGTGCCAACACGTATTCGCTTGAAGCATCGAGTGAATCTTTAAATACAATAGTAAAGGCATCGGTTGCAGCGCTTGATAATACATTAAAGTGCGTACCTAGAGTTAGTACGTCTGTAACCGTTGGCGCTGTTGTGGATGTCAGTGAACCGCTCAGTTTTAGAATGTAAACACCACCAGTTGCGACACCGTCGGCAAGGCCTGTACCTTCGAAATTCATAATGATTGGCATCGAAGTAGACCAACCATCCATGGTGTTCATTGCCGCAATTGGATTAGTTAACGAATCTTTGCCACCTGTTGGTAACCCAAGAGTACCATCCGTCGTGTCCATCAGAGCGAAGCTTGGCAATGGAACTGCTTTGTTAGCACCACTTAGGTGGAACTTAATACTTGTAGTGCGAGCAAGTGAATCTTGAATGTACTGCTCGTATTTAACTGCAGTTGAAGCACCTGAACTCGAAGAGTCATCACCGCAACCAGCAAGAAACATCGCTGAAGTAAGCAGCGAAACACTAAATAACTTTTTCATGTGTGAATTCCGTTTAGTTAAAGGTGTAGTTCAATTGAATTGCAGATAGGTAAGCGACTGCATCGCCAGAAAACTCAAGCTTTTGACCCAATTTATTGGTCTCAGTGAAGTCACCACCTTTGCTTTGTACAAGGGCAAAACCAGCATCAATAGAAAGATCTGGGCTGTATTGGTAAGTCAAACCTGTGCTGTACCAGTAACGATCGCTATCTGGGATACTTAAAGTCGTTTGGCCAGCTTGCTCGTCATAAGCAAGACCCGCTCTTAGTGTCCATTCTTGATTCAACTGATAAGTTGCACCCAACGAGTAGCGGTTGTTATCCTCGTAGTGTTCTGTCTTTTTAAAACACACACCATCTTTACAGTCTGGACTGGTTGCTTTCAGCTCTTTAAAGCTGCTCCAACCCGTTTGTTGCCAACCGTAGTGGATAGCCCACTGATCGGTCAGTTGGTGGAAAGCGGAGATTTCAATAATTGACGGTAAGGTAATTTTTAAGCGGCCAGTCGTTGCAGTTGCACTACCTTGTACGATTCCACCGGTGTAATCTTTGAAATCACCATCGTCAAAATCCAGATCAACTTCCGAACGATAAGCGATAGAAAATCGATTGTTTTCATTCAATTCATATAAGCCACCCACATTCCAACCAAATGCAAATGTTTCACCAGTCATACTGATTAACTTCGTCGACGAAGGATCACCAGTAACATTCGAAATAGCACCTTGGTGTCGGTTGAGCTCAGCTTCTGCGTAAACAAGGTTTACACCAGCGCCAATGCTGAATTGGTCGTCGATTCTATACGCTACGTTGGGGTTTAAATTGACAGACATGAGTGATGTATCGCCGGCTAGATCACCTGCGTAGATATCATCTGGGTAATCGGTAGCCACACCATAGTTGGAAAACATACCAATACCCCAAGCCCATTGTTCATTGATTGGGCTAATGTAGTAAGCACCAGGTACAATCTGAAGGGGAGCGACGTCTTTAGATGTCTGGCTTTGCCCGCCAGAACCCGGAACATTGTTTTGAGTAATGTCTACTTCTGGATCAACGACAGAAACCGCGCCTGAAAATTGGGCTGTATCAAATAGGGTCATTGCAGCGGGGTTTCTCGCAAGTACACTCGCGTTGTCGGCAACTGCGCCTTCACCTGAGAATGCGCGTCCAAGGCCTGAGGCAGAGTGCTCAGCAACTTGGAAACCAGCCGCAAGTGAATTACATGCAAATAGCACAGAAAGCGAAACGAGAGAGCGTTGTATTGTTTTCATCCTTGACCCTCCTAGGGCATCAAATCTCATTCTTATTGTTGAAAACACAAAGAGCATTCTTATTGGTGATGCTCCAATGTAAATGACATGTTAAATTCATGTTTCATGCAAAGTCAAAGAATGAGTTATCATTTTGTGAAGTTATGTTTTTAAGGGGCGGGACTTTAACACTAATAATATGCATACAATCAATGGTTTATTTGTGGTTGGAGGTGTGACCAGAATGTTTATGCGTATTATTGGCATAAATAGTATCCAACTGCTCAAATATGTAACAACTTTGTTTGTGTTTACCGTTAATCGCTAAATCGGCATAATACGGTTTCATTTACGATGTCATTAAATTGGAATTTAAGTTTGGAATTACTCGCGATAGAGTTTCTTGGAAAACCACTTCGGTTAGAAGGTTCAATGGCAGGTTGGCAACAGTTGTTCTGGGACAATACACTTGTATCTCAACTGGATGCGACCTCAGAGCAAGACAATGCTCGCACTCACGCATTTATGTTGCAATCTGGCGAAGATACGTTGCAGTGTCACGTCGAGGCGTCAGTTCAATGGCAGCCATTTGAGATGTATTACAAAGCGTCCGTCAATGGTCAAACGATTGCCGAAGGTAACCGTGACACTAAAGACATCGAGCAACAAACTCCCGTTGTCGCACCTAAACCAGAGAAGCGTTTTAGCTTAATTGGATTAGTGTCGCTTGGTATGAAAGCATTAAAAAGTGCCAAGCTAATCAAAGTCGTACTTGCTTCAGCGAGCTTGGCTGCGTATTCATGGCTGTTTTCAATTCAATTTGCATTAGCTCTAATCGCTTGCCTTATGTTCCATGAATACGGCCATATTAGAGCGATGAAATACTTTGGTATGAAGACCAAAGGCATCTATTTGATACCATTCATTGGTGGTTTAGCGTTATCTGATGAGAAGATCAATACGCGCTGGCAAGATGTAGTTATTTCAATCATGGGGCCATTGTTCGGATTGATATTGTCTTTGGTGTTTACCGTGTTGTACTGGGTTACTGGCGAGATGTTCTTTGCTGGGCTTGCGGTATTCAACGCGCTATTGAACTTGTTTAATCTATTGCCAATTCTGCCTCTCGATGGCGGTCATGTGCTGAAAAGTATCAGTTTCTCAATGAACAGCGTGCTTGGTATTGTATTGTGTATCGCAGCCGCTGTTGCTGGTGTGGTACTGAGTTATCAATTGAATTTAACCCTGTTTGGCTTCTTATTAATTATGGGCAGTGTTGAAATACTGTTCGAATGGAAAGGGCGACATCATAGTAACTTGTTACCCTTAGACAAATATGGGCAAGTTGTATCATTCCTATGGTATGTGGGCTTAGTGAGCAGTTTAATCGGTGTTATCTGGTATTTCGCATCAACTGGCGACCAATTACTGAGCCTACCGTTACAGATTCTAGGCACTTAACGCATAGCTATAACTGAGTGACTTGTTCATAAAAGCGCAAGGTCGCCAAATATAAACAAAATGAAAAACGCCCTAACCATTTGGATAGGGCGTTTTAATATCTGCGGTTCTAACTTATACCAATCACAGTAAGTAAGTGATCAAAAATAGCGCAGGAAAAAGGCTTGAGAACAAGGCCGCTCTTCTCGATAAGAAGTTTCGATAAGTAGTTATTCTACAATCAAAAATTCTAACACAGTTATCGAGCGTTTTAACCAGCTAGGGTGACCAGTTATTTACTACGATTGGTATTATACGTTCGTCAAATCAAACTTTGCAATTTGGTTTAGCAACGTTCGATTGAGGCAGTGTCGTGATCTTGGTTTGCAGATCTTTAATACGGGTACTGTGAGAAGGGTGCGTCGAAAGCAATTCTGGTTGACTGCCACCTGATGCTTTCGCCATGTTCTTCCATAAATCAACACTCTGGTTTGGGTCGAACCCAGCTTTCGCCATGTACTCTAGGCCGACAATGTCAGCTTCAGATTCTTGAGTTCGACCATAAGGCAGAATTACACCATATTGAACACCCAAGCCTAATGCAGCCATGGTCATGCTTTGATACTGTTTGTATTCTGATGAACCTAGAGCAACACTGGTGATCGACAAACCTGTATTGGCGAGTTGTGATTGTGATAGGCGTTCGTTACTGTGGTCGGCGAGAACGTGCGCTACTTCGTGTCCGATAACCGTTGCCAGTTGGTCTTGGTTTACCGCGACATTGAGTAAACCCGTGTAGACGCCAATTTTTCCGCCTGGCAGAGCGAACGCGTTTACTTGGTCGCTATCAAAAACCACCACTTCCCATTCACTAAAGCCTTGCTTAGGAATGTGTTGAGTAATACTGTTCGCTACGCACTGAACATACGCGTTGGTTTTTGCATCTTTACTGATGGGTTGCTCTTTCTTCATTTGTTCGAAAGACTGTGCACCAAGCTGAGACATATCTTGGTCTGAAAAAAGCAGCAGTTGGTTTCTTCCTGTCGGGGAAGCGCTACACGCGGTTAGGCCTGCAAGAGTGAGAAGCGAGGCAAACTTCGTCCATGACGTCATACAATATCCTCTGTGTATTCGGTTTTTATGCATGTTAACATCAACTTGCGTAATAACTAAGGGCTGTAAGATAACTAACAGCCAGTAATATAGAAAAAGCTATGCACGCGATAACAAGATTAATAATTAAGGACCCCACATGAGTATTTGGAAAAAGCCCGTTGACCTAGACACCTTCAACGCGACCTCAAAAGATACCTTAATTGAGCACCTCAATATTGTTTACACCGAGGTTAACGATAATTCCTTGGTGGCAACCATGCCAGTTTGTCATTTCACGCACCAACCACTGGGCATGCTTCACGGCGGTGCATCCGTGGTTTTAGCTGAAACTCTTGGCTCACTCGCCGCAAACTTTTGCGTACCTGATGGTTACTATTGCGTAGGGCTAGACATCAACGCTAACCACGTTCGCTCTATGCGTGAAGGGCACGTTATTGGCACTGCTGAGCCTGTTCACCTTGGTGTATCTACCCAAGTATGGCAGATAAACATCACTGATGAGCGTCAACGCTTAGTCTGTACAAGCCGTTTAACAATTGCCGTGAAGAAACATAAGCGATAATAGGTTAAGCATTCGTTAGCTGTGTTTGTATTTATATAAAGTAATCTGTATTTAAAAATATTCCGAGAAATCCATGGTCATAACGTTTAAAAGTGGAAAAGTCATTGCAACGGCACATGAGCTGGTTGTTCGTTTGGATGGAGAGCACAGAGTAACGCTACAAGCTCAAGTTGATGCAATCCAATTGATAGGAAAAGGGGCAAATGTCATTTCAGCGAATGGTTCTGAATGCAAGTGGTCGATAAAATTAGACAACGAACAGCAGCTTCGAGATATTGCCAGTGAAATCGGCTGCAATATGATGTAATCGTATACTGCAAAAGTACTTAGACCTTCTGTTCTAATCACATCCTAGGACGCCATACCCAATAATTCGCAAGAAAATCACATCCGTAAGATTGATTTTAAGTCTTAAAATAGGGAAACTGAATTCAATATCCTTTGAATAAGTTTTCCTCTTTATGAGCAGCCCAAGACTTCGCGTTCAATTTGAAACCCTGTTTGAATACTTCGATGGTAAAGATTCTGATGTTCAGCTCGACGACATCACGGATGTGCTTTGTTGTACCCGTCGTAATGCCCGGATGGTACTCAATAAGCTTGAAGAAGAAGGATGGGTTGAGTGGTTACCTGCGGCGGGGCGAGGTAAGTTATCTCAACTAATTTTTAAGCAGAATCGTTGCGATGTCAGTGAAAACTTAGCAAGACGTTACTTACAAGAAGGGAAAATTGGACAAGCGCTGTCAGTGCTTGATCACAATGCAGCCAAGCTGACTCAGGTTATTCAAAATTACTTGGGTGTGCAATATCAGGAAGGTGAGCAGGTTATTCGTTTACCTTATTACCGACCGCTTTCTATGCTTAACCCAACAAAGTCGATGCGACGATCTGAGCAGCATATTACCTGTCAGGTATTCAGTGGGTTAACACGTTTGGATGAGAACGATCAATTACAACCCGATCTTGCTCATTCATGGCAAAAAATCAGCGATTATCAATGGCGATTCTTCTTGAGACCCGGAGTCCGTTTTCATAACGGAGAGCCTCTGTTAACCAATCATGTTGTGGATACGCTGCTAGCACTCGAACCTCTCAATATGTTCTCACATATAAAAGACGTCTCTTCTCCGGCAAACTGTGTGGTTGATGTCTTTTTAACGCGACCAGATAAACACTTCCCAGTCGCTCTGACTGAATCCGTTGCCAAAGTCACCTTACCGATGATTTTACGTGGTGAAGACTACGATATTCGACCGATTGGTACAGGCCCGTATCGCATTGAAAAGAACGATGATAAGCAACTGGTGCTAACGGCTTTTAATGGATACTTTGGTTTTAGACCGCTGATCGATCGCGTTGAAGTTTGGGTTGTTGATGAGGCTTACTCTTCAATGGTTTACCCAAGTCTTTCTAAGCCTGTAATGGCGGATCGCGGCGATAGCGACGAAGTTGAACTTGATCCGGGCTGTACGTATTTATTATTGAATAGAAAGAAGGGCATCGCACAAGATCCAGCATGGGCAGAGTTCCTATCAAATGCTTTGAATGCTTCAGATCTGTTTGTGCATATTCCAAAAGAAACGGTTATCGACTTGGGTGTGCTGCATGCTTACGGAATCAAACCCGGTTGGTATGACATCAAGTTAAAAACGCCAGTTTGTCCACCAGCAAGCGCTAAACCAAGAGTGAGATTGGCGTATCAATGCCAACATCCAATGTTTCCAACACTCGCTAAAGCCATCGTCACTGTGTTGAAGCAATACAACGTTGATGTTGAACTTTATGGCTACGAAACCGATCCTCCACACGCCGATAATGTCGATATTTGGATTAATCCAATGGGTATTGCTAACAATAGAGATGACGCGTTAGCGGGCTGGTTGATGGATTACAGCTTTCTCGATGAATCTAGTCTGGCAGAAGACTTCGATCAATGGTGTCACATGATCGATCGTTGGCGCTCGGGCGAGTTTGAGCAATTCCCAGCACGACAGTTAGGTAAACAATTGGTGCAAAGTAATCAATTGATTCCAATGTTCCACTGTTGGTTAGGCGTTAACAAAGATCAATGCGGTACGCTGCAGAACGCAAAGTGTAATGCACTCGGTTGGTTCGACTTTAGCCAAGTTTGGGTAAAACCGGACGTTGACTAAGACCAGAGATAGCTTGATTAGGACAACACGATGCAAACGGTGATGATCACATTTATAACGCTGGTGGCGTTTGCTGCCAATTCAGTGTTGTGTCGTTGGGCTTTGATGGATCAAACGATTGATCCTTTGAGTTTCTCGATCGTGCGTATCATATCGGGTGCCCTTACACTTCTGATTTTATTAACTTTGTCTTCCCACTCTAAGTCTAGAGAGGAGCTAGTAAACAACGACAAGTCGGTAGAGACAAAGCTCAAATTACAGTTTCAATTTACATCAATATTGTCACTCCTCGTTTATATGTTTGGTTTCTCGTTTGCTTACTTAGAGCTTGGTGCAGGTCTCGGTGCTTTGGTTCTGTTTGTCGCAGTTCAATTTACGATGATTGCCGCACACCTGTTAGCTGGCAATAGAATGTCATTGTTAGAGTGGTGTGGTTGTTTGTTGTCAGTTTCTGGGCTCGTTTACTTACTCATGCCGACGGATTCGACAAGTTCGCCCGATATAACCTCCATCATATTGATGGCTCTGGCTGGAGTAGGCTGGGGCATTTACACATTGGCAGGAAAGAAATCGCCAAACGCACTGCAATCGACGACCGCCAATTTTGGTTTCAGCTCGTTAGCTATTCTTGTGGTTATAAGCTTGCTCGTTTTGATACCTAATGCGTTACCGCGAATCTCTATTACCGAGCAAGGCCTAATTTACGCGGTAATGTCTGGTTCGGTGGCTTCTGGTGTCGGTTATAGTCTTTGGTATTACGTCGTGAAAAAGCTACATACAGTCGTTGCATCTATTGCGCAGCTTTCTGTTCCCGTTATCGCGACACTTGGTGGCGTTTTGTTGTTATCTGAACCTGTTACTATGCAATTTATTATCTCATCGACTGTTATCTTACTTGGGATAAGCTTGGTTCTTGTCGCACCTAAACTTAAGAAATAAAGGGTTCAATTATTAACTTCTATGGCTAAACCAAACAAAAAACAACCGACCAAAACGGTTCAGATTTTCTGTGCCAAATGCAAA
Source organism: Vibrio sp. 10N.261.46.E11 (assembly GCF_041472735.1). Lineage (NCBI taxonomy): Bacteria > Pseudomonadati > Pseudomonadota > Gammaproteobacteria > Vibrionales > Vibrionaceae > Vibrio > Vibrio sp. 10N.261.46.E11. The sequence continues at coordinate 83,645 of NZ_JBFRQW010000009.1, read as the reverse complement.
ACGCAACTTTTTAAGTATCGAAAAGGCGGCAAAGGTGCACTCGTGAAGTGTTTTAAGGAACGTATTGTTGAAGATTTCACGAAAGAGCCATGTGTGTGCCCTGAATGCGGGATTGAATTTGCGCGAGATACCTTAGTCAGAGGTACGCCAGCCTACAAGTTTGTGGGTGGCAAGGTGACTATGAAGTAGAAAAGAACAAATGCCACGACACAGTTTGCGTGTGGCATTTAAATCGTAACTTATAAGCAAGAAGTGAGCGGGCTATCTACGAACTACTGAGCTCTAACTCGCCCTTGAAGTTTAAGAAGGAATAGTGCGACGATTGCACCCGTTGTATCACACAGCATGTCTTTCTGTGCATCCCAAATATCACCTTGTGAGCCAAGGAACGCGATACCTTCATCACCACCTGCAATCTCCGCGTACCACCACTCAATAATCTCGTAGCCAGCGGCTACACTCATGATTGCAAATAGCGCAAAGAAACAGGCTAGTATCGGCTGAGCCAATTTCTTACGAATCAAATACTCTGCGAGTGGATAGGCATAAAGACCAATAGAGAAATGGGCTACTCGGTCAAAGTTATTGCGCTCAGAGCCAATAAGGTTATTGAACCATTCAAATGGCACTTCTGCGAAGGTATATTTTGCGCCTATCGTGTGCAAAATAAGCCAGATAAACATCAGAGCATAAGCTGTCTTAGAAAAGGTGAGCTTGGTGGATAGCCACCATATCCCGATAAGAATACCGAGAGCAGGGACGATCTCAGCGATCCAAACGGCTCTTGAAGATGGCGCAAAGGCTGAAAAGAGAAAGATAACAAGATAGACAGCAGTTAGTGAGAGTAGAGGTCTATTTTGAGCAAGTGGCGTAATTGTCATCATCAGATCCTTTATAAGTTTTTTGTATAGTTACACAATAATGAACAGTGTTCAATTGCGTTCTAATCACTAGATTTGTTGAAAAGTAGTGTTATCGCCCAGTATCTAGACAAACGGTTGCTAGAGTTTCACAAAAGTTTGATTTACAACAAAGCGATCCTTAAAATTGCTCTATTACTACATAACAAGAAAGAAAGTCATGAAACTGGAAACTGTCGATTACCTTGCTGACGACGCAGCAGAACAATTTGTTCGCTCTCTACGTGAAACGGGTTTTGGTGTTCTTAAGAACCACCCAATCCCGAAAGAGCTTGTTGAGTCTATTTACGAAAACTGGTACCAATTCTTCATTACAAAAGAGAAAGAGAACTTCCAATTTAATGTTGACACACAAGATGGATATTTTCCGCCTTCAGTGTCTGAAGTTGCAAAAGGCAACACGGTAAAAGACATTAAAGAGTTCTTCCATGTATATCCTTGGGGCCAAATCCCTGAGCAACTGAAAGAGCAGGTTCTAGATTACTATGGACGGGCGAACGCTTTTGCAGAAGAGCTATTAGGCTGGATTGAAGTACATGCACCTGTAGAAGTACAAGAGAAGTTTTCTATTGCATTGTCAGAAATGATCAATGGAAGTGATCAGACTCTACTTCGAGTTCTTCATTACCCACCGATGCAAGGTGACGAAGAGCCAGGTGCTATCCGCGCGGCAGCTCATGAAGATATTAACCTGATTACCATTCTTCCAGCAGCAAACGAGCCGGGTCTTCAAGTTCAATCTCAAAATGGTGATTGGTTAGACGTACCTTGTGACTTTGGCAGCATGATCATTAATATTGGTGACATGCTTCAAGAAGCATCGGATGGTTACTTCCCATCGACGAGTCACCGTGTAATTAATCCATCAGGTGAACGCCAAGAGAAATCTCGTATTTCTTTACCTCTATTTCTTCACCCGAAACCAGAAGTGGTTTTGTCTGAAAAATACACAGCTCGCGAGTACCTAGTCGAACGTTTACGAGAACTTGGCGTTATGTAGTTAGAGATACTGGTATGTCTTTGAAAGGTCAGCAAAATTGCTGGCCTTTTTTTGTTTTTTCAAAGAGCTAAACCAATCATAGTCAATTACTGGTCACCTTAGCTGCGTAATTTTGATGGATAACGGGCTTTTGAGCCAAGCAATTGAATGTGGTGTTCCATTAAGCTCGACAAATCGTAGAAAATCGCTTTCAATTAAGAGAAGTCAGCCCACTGACCTAGGGCAATTCATCATGCCTAACAAGCTAACAACCTAATAACGCAAATGAGCCAACTATGTCGAATAATCAAGGTGTGAGAGCAAGCTTTCATAGCCATATGGAGAACCCTTTGCTTTGGCCCATTATGGAAGTGCTTAAGCGAAAACCAAGTGGATGGAAAGTACACACACTGGCGGCTCATCTAAACGACCTTGGGTTTATGCCTGTATTAGATGCAGCACCCGAGAAGGAGTTATTTAAAAAGAACTTTCTCATTATGAATGCGCTGTATCAGCTTCAAGAAACGTTGCACCCTGATGGTTGGCTTCAAGTTCAAGCAATGGATATTGAATTGATGAATGGAAGCTATCATGGAAATAGCCACAGCATTGATCACCAAGACCCACTTCGAGACTACTACACTAATTGGACTAACTATGAAGCGGATGAAGGTGAAGTCAAAAGGCTGCTGAACGAGTTTTGGACTCGGTACAGAAAGTTTGTTGGCGCTGATACGCTCAATTTAGATAAAAACCGTGCGTTGAAGTTATTTGATCTCCCTGTAGATGCAACGCATAAGGAAATAAGAAAGCGTTGGCGACAGCTGGCGTTGCGGTGGCATCCCGATAGAGACGAGGGCAATACGGCAAAATTCCAGACGCTTTGTGAAGCGTGGCATGTATTACGAAGTTCATAATCGACGTAACTCTTACTGCGCTGTTTATTGACTCTTTAGATTGAAATTTAAGCCCTATATATAAAATTGAAAAGCCCCATGTTGTGAGTGACACAAGTGGGGCTTTGTCGTCATTACGCTTGTATTGTAACTAGGTTAAGCGTTGTCCTTACTTCATTTATTGTGCTACGAGTGATCTTTACGTTCGCCACTCTTATGTTCGAATGCATAGTCGAGTACTTTACGGATATAAGGAGCACCGACTTTGGAACCACCATTACCGTGCTCGATGACCACAGTCGCGACATATTCAGGGTATTCGTAAGGTGCGAACGCCGTGTAAAGCGCATGGTCTAGTAAATGCCGAGCCAGTTTCTTGGAGTTGTAGACCTGATCTTTGGCAAGATCAAATACTTGGGCTGTACCCGATTTACCGCCGCTAATGTAGTCCGTTCCTTTAAATGCACGTCTACCGCTACCTCGACTGCCGTGGTTTACGAGTCGCATCGCATTAATAGGCACATCCCATATCTCGTCTGGTACTTCAGTGATCGACAGCATCGGCTCAGGTTCAACAAGTTTTTGCGTATCAAAATCTTCACCGTGATCTAAGGTAGCTCTCAAGATATGAGGTGGCATTACCTTCCCATGATTAACTAGTACCGAGGTTGCTTTGGCAAGTTGCATTGGCGTGGATGTCCAATACCCTTGGCCAATACCAATAGGGACGGTGTCACCTTGATACCAAGGTGTACGATAACGCATCATCTTCCATTCTCGAGTTGGCATGTTGGCGGTGCTTTCTTCATAGATATCGATGCCCGTAGGTTCACCAAAACCAAAGCGATTCATCCAACTTGAGATGCGGTCGATACCTAAATCAAAGGCGGTTTGATAGAAGAATGAATCCACCGACTCTTCAATCGCTTGAGTTACGTCAACAGGACCGTGACCCCAGCGTTTCCAGTCTCGCCATGATTTAGAGTTGCGTTTGGAACCGGGAATTTGCCATGAACCGTGATCATCACGAATGGTGTTTTCTGATATAACATGCTCTTGTAATCCAGCAACGGCCATAAATGGTTTTATGGTGGATGCTGGGGGGTAAACGCCCAGTGTGGTGCGATTCACCAACGGGTGAGCAGGGTCATTCAATAGACGTTGGTAGTTCTTACTCGAAATGCCGTCGACAAATAGATTAGGGTCATAACTTGGGCTAGATGCCATCGCCAGTACACTGTTGTCTTTCGGATCGAGAATTACTGCACTTCCGGTTCGGTGATCAAGTTGCTCAAATACGTATTTTTGCAGTTCAAGGTCAATATTTAATACTATGTCTTTACCTGCAACCGGCGGCACATACTCAATAGTCCGAATAACACGGCCACGGCTGTTTACTTCAACTTCTTGATAGCCTTTGGTTCCGTGTAGGATATCTTCGTAATAGCGTTCGACACCGAGCTTACCAATAACAGTAGTCGCTTGATAATTCGCTTCGATGCCTTTTTCTTCTAGCTTCTTTAAGTCACTATCATTGATGTGTGCCACATACCCTAAGACATGTGTCAGCACCTCTCCATTTGGGTAAAAGCGCTTTAAGTTCGTATCAATCGATAGGCCGGGGAATTGGTATTGGTGCACCGAGAACTTAGCAATCTCTTCTTCACTTAGGTTCTCTAATATAGTGACAGATTTGAAACGGCGCGTATTGTGATAACGTTTTTTGAATTGAGCGATCTGCTCAACATCACGCGGGATGTATTTGTCGAGCTTTGCGAGCATGGTATCGACATCGTCTGTTTGCTCGGGAATCATCGTCAGGTTGAATACAAGCTTGTTCTCGGCAAGCAACACACCATTACGATCGTAAATTAGCCCGCGAGTAGGCGCGATAGGCAATACTTTGATTCTGTTGCCATCAGCACGAGTTTGATAGCTTTCAAAATTGTCGACTTGAAGTCGGTACAGGTTGGCGACTAAGACGAGAGTGAAGAGTAAGATCCCACAAAACGCCACGATTACACGGTTTTTGAATAGGTTTACTTCGATTTTATGGTCACGCATCTTAACGCGTTTATGATTCATTGAAGCCTCAAGAGTCTGTTACATTTAGTTACACCTATCGAGCCGGAACTTTATCTGAATATCGCCATAGTTTTGTAAAAGCTGTGTCATGATTTTGGGGATTTCTATGATTAAAGCGCTGACCAACAATGTAGTCACGTAAAGAGTGGCCGAATCAGATAGAAATATAGGAATTGAACGCAAAAAAACGGCCCTCATAAATGAGAGCCGTAACAATAAAGATTAACTTAACGCGAGGTATTAGTTCGAGCTCGAAGGTTTGAACTGAGATTTACGCATACGGTTTAGTGCGGCCATTACATCCAATACTCTTGGTTTCGCTAAGTCACCGTAGTTTGGCATGTTCACGTGCCACTCATCGCTTAAGATAGCGCTAAACTCTTTAGCAGGGTTGTTTGACCAACCTGGAGTTTGTGCAAACTGGAACCATGCCCAACCAATCGCGTTCACTTCTGACGTTGATTCTAACTGCTCTAATGCAGAAAGGTCCGCGAATTCCTTGCCAAAACGCAGTGACTCTTTACCTTTCGCGTTAACTCGGAATTTACCGTCAGTAAGAATGTTCATCAATGCAGCGCGGTTTAACGAGCGAGGAACAAACGTTTCTAATGCGGTCTCACATTCGTTAGTTCGCTGAGTAGGGTGTTGAGCGATGACTTCTTGTGCTTTATCAGTTACGTCTACTGCTTGGTAGTCGTGCATTTGAATTACAGTGTCAGCCACGTCTAGGTAATCGCCAGAACCACCCATTACAACAATGGTAGAGATATCCATCTCTTCACGTAGTTGGCCAATACGGTCAACAAGTGGAGTGATTGGCTCAGCACCTTTTGATACTAGAGCTTGCATACGTTCGTCACGAATCATGAAGTTAGTCGCTGACGTATCTTCATCAATAAGTAGTGTTTGAACGCCTGCTTCAATCGATTCTTGTAGCCAAGCCGCTTGCGATGTAGAACCTGATGCATCTTGTGTGCTGAAATTAGACGTGTCTTTCTGCATTGGTAAATGGTTGATGTAGTTTGAAAGATTTAAGTTGTGTACACATCGGCCATCTTCAGCACGGATCTTCATCGTATCAGTCGCAGTCACGATACCTTCACGGCCATCACCAGGAATATGGTTGTAGATAGAACGTTCAACGGCGTTCAATAGTGTAGATTTACCATGGAAACCACCACCAACGATCAGCGTGATGCCTTTAGGAATACCTAGGCCAGTCACATCACCTTGGTTTGGCGCGTTTAGCGTCACACTTAAAGACTCTGGTGCTAGGAAAGGAACCGCGCCTTTCATTGGCAGGTCGCAGTTACCTGCAATACGAGGTAATACACTGCCATTTGCAACGAATGCCGCTAGGTTGTTTTCTTCCAATTGAGCACGCAATGCATCTTGGTCTTCAACAGCTTCACAATGCTTAATCATTGCTTCAATGTTGAGTTCGCGTTCAAGCGTTGCGCGACGAATAAACTTAGGCAAATAGAATGTAATGATGTTGATTGCTTTCTTTGCAAGAATACTACGACCATCAGCGGGTAGGTTGATACGAAAACGAATTTCGATACCGTGCTCGGTGAAAACCACAGATGTGTTATCCAAAACAGTTTGGCCTGTTAGTGCGATAGACACGGTAGCTTCTTGTTTAGCAAATTCAGAGAAGCTACGTGCAATGAAGTCACGTGCTGCTACTTGGTATTCGTAAGATTTTTCTTTAAGCCAATCTAACCCTGTTAACGACCAAGCGCGTGTTGCGCGAAAACGTGAAGATGATGCATACGGGTCACCTTGAACGTGGTCGATGTGTAATTCGAAATCAGCAAAGTCGTATTGACCTTTAATTTGTTGATATGCGCGGAAGTTTTGTTTTTCGAGCTTTTTAAGCTTTGCAGTCAACTGATCCATAACGAGGAATGCCTATATAAAGGGAAGATAAAACAGAAAGGCGGCGATTATAAAAATCACCACCTATAGAGTAAAGAGAAAGTAGGCCTAAATCCAAAACAAAGTGCTCTTTTTCGCTTTAAGCGTAACGAGTTGTCCCCAAATAGTTTTGATTGATTAAGCTGTGTTCGAATTCTTGGCTCGGCATTGGTTTTCCATAAAGGTAACCTTGTCCCACATCACAACCTTCTTTGATGATAAATTGCTCCTGAACTTCCGATTCTATACCTTCAATAGTGACTTTTAAGTCAAGCTTTTTCGCGATTTGAATTATGGACCGAACGATCTCTGAGTCTTCCTGTGAGTTGAGCATTTGGTCGATGAAACTCTTATCAATTTTAATCGTATCGAATGGGTATTTCTTAAGGTAACTAAATGAGGCGTAGCCTGTACCAAAGTCATCCAGTGACAATGTAACGCCAATGTTGTGTAACGATTCCAATGTATTCTTCGCGACAACTTCATCGGCTATGAGGCAACTTTCCGTGACTTCAAGTTCTAAGAAATGAGGTTCCAGGTGATAGGTTTCCAGCAGGTGAATAATTTGGTCTGCGAAATCAACATTCTTCAATTGAATAGCAGATACGTTTACGGCTATTTTGAAATCTTCAACGTATTCGGACCACTCTTTCGCTTGCTCTATAGCGTTGCGCAGAGCAAAATTTCCCACTTCGAAAATCAATCCGTTTTGCTCGGCCATGTGTATTAAGGTTTCGTTAGATATGTCTCCCAGAACGGGATGTCGCCAACGCAGTAGAGCCTCTGCACCAACCCAGCGATGAGTCAACGGGCATACTTTAGGCTGAAAATAGAGCATAAGGTCATCATTACGAACCGCTTGGAGTAAATAACCTTCAATCTTATTAATATGACTTTGTTCTTCAGCATGAGACTGGGAATAGTAAGCGAACTTCTGTCCGGAATCTTTACATGCCAGCATCGCTTCTGAAGATTTTTGGATAATGCTGTCAGCACCATCGTCGTTATCAGTAATCGCAATCCCTATAAAGGCATGCAGATGAACTTTGTCACTACCGATGTCAAATTCTGAATGACCCACTTTTACTAATGTCTGGCATAGTTCTTCGATACGCTGGTGCAAATCTTTAACGCTGAACGCCAACACAAGGTCAGCCGAAGTAGGGCGCGCAGTTAGTACCTCGACATCAGAGATACTGTCGATGCGTTGTCGGTATTCAACCAGCACTTGGTCTAACGCGTTGTAGCCATATCGAGCTTGAATGCGCCTGCCATTAGTAAATCCAATATGGATTACCGCGAGTGAGCCACCGGTAAATCTTTGTTGTGACAACAACTTCTGGTTTAAGAGAGACTCAAATGCACTTCGGTTCAAAAAGCCGGTGCCGAGGTCATGATTTTTTTGGAAATTGATCTCTTGTTCTGCCGCTCTTCGCTTATCAATCTCTTGGTTTAATGAATAATTAAGACTCGCGAGATCTTTAGTGCGAGTAGCAACACGGCTTTTCAGGTCTCGATTCATTTGAGTGAGCTTAGCGTGTTGAAACAAGGTTTTTAATTGAGATTCTATCGAGGTGCGAAAGCTTTCTAATAGCTTAATATAGGTAGGTGTGTAGTGATTTTCTTTCGAGTCCAAGATACAAATGGTGCCAAACAGTTCGCCGTTAGGCCAAAATAGCGGAATGCCACAATAAGAGATTAAGCCAAGCTTTGTGTCGGGGTTGTTTTTCCAATCAACATCGGCAAGCGCATTGGGTACTAAAAGCTGCTTCTGAGACTCCATCACTGTTTCGCAGTAAAGCCCATTTCCTAATGTTTCAGAATCGCCTTTGTTATAAGGGTTATCCTGACTGTGGCTGGTAGAGAAAACTTCAATGTAGTTGGTATGAACACGCATGATAAGTGCGGCAGGCACTTTGGTGATTTGAGCTAAGAGGTCGACAATATCCTGCCAACTGGATGCCATGTCGTCAGGGATCTCTAAGTCTATTGTTTTTATCTTCTTCATGTGACTCCGAGTCAATTATGCTAAATGCATCAACACGTCCTGTGTTAATTAAGATGAACCAAATAAACTGTGAATATTACATTAACTAAGTATAAGAAATGTTGTGCAAAAAAACCTCCGCAATTTTGAGGAGGTTTTCAAATGTGAATCTGGGTCTCAGTAATGAGATAAGTTTCGATTAAGGCTTTAACTTTATAAAATTATCAGTGTTAAGTTTCTCGTTATAGTTTATCGACGGTTGAGCAAAACCGTTCAACTGTAAAAACTCTTCTTTAAAACCTTGATAGTCACCGATTGTTTGGAAGTTGTTTTCATCCATAGCTTCAAGTAGCTCTGTCACGTGAGCTTGTGTTTCTGGATCGAGTTCCCATTCATCCATTCGTATTAGTCGTTCACCATCAAGCGGCACTTTTTCCTGACCATATAGCTTGCTGTTAAACAAGCGCTGCATCTGTTCGATACAACCTTCGTGCGTTTCTTTTTCTTTCATCACTCTATATAAAGCAAGCAGGTAAGGGCTTAGCCCCGGAATGAACACACTCGCTTTGGTCACTAATGCTTTACACACGGTCGCGTAAGCGTTACCGCCGAAGTTGGCTAGCTCAAGATTCAGCGCGTGGCTTGTTTGATGAAGATCGATCTTAGCGCGTCCTAAAGTACCATCTAAATAAATAGGATGCGTCACTTCTGGACCAACGTAAGAAAATGCGATGGTTTTACAGCCTGGGGCAATCGATTCAGCGTTGATCAGCTCATCTATCCAGTTTTCCCAATCTTCGCCACCCATGACTTTAAGCGTGCTTTCGGCTTCTTCTTCGGTTGCTGCTTCAAGCGTGTTGGTTACCCAATGATCGTGCTCAAGAGATATAGTCGCGCCAGTGACGCTTTCACCGATTGGCTTAATGGCAGAGCGCCAGAATTCTTCGGTATTTGGTTTGGGTCTTACGCCAGCGGCTAAGCTGTAGATAATCAGATCCACTTCACCTTCGAAGTAGGTTTCAATGGCCTCGACAACTTGTGAACGTGTTTCTTGTGAAAATGCGTCGCCAACAATGTTGATAGCAGTGCGTTGCTCTCGTTCGGCTTCTTTCTTGAAATAGATGTTGTTGTACCAACCCGCGCTGCCTAGGGATTTTTCGTTAGGACCGCGCTCGAATGAGACGCCGATGGTGTCAGCTTTTGCACCGCCAAAGGTAAGGGCAATGCGAGCGGCAAGGCCGAAGCCGGAGGATGCGCCGATGATCAGGACTCGTTTAGGGCCATCTTTGATTTGCGGCGCACTCTTAACAAACTTGATTTGTTGCTTTACGGCTTCTTGACAGCCTAGAGGGTGAGCGCTTTTGGCGACCACACCCTTGATAATAGGTTCGATCAGCATAAATAACCTTACAGTTAACGATGATATGCACTCAGGCTAACGTAAAGCTGTGTAAAATTTATTGAGCTAGACCATTAAAACCTAAAGATACTGATATAATTCTTTGGCGACAAATTCAGCAATCCAAGGCTGAGCTTCTGGTTTTGGATGCAGCCCATCGTTCATCATCCACTCAGGTTTAAGGATGATATGTTCCAGAAAAAACGGTAAAAGTGGCACGTTATGTTGATCAGCAAGCACTGTAAATACGTATTCAAACTGCTGGTTGTAACGCTTACCGTAATTCGGTGGGATTTTAATCTTCATCATAATAGGTTTCGCGCCCGTAGCTTTTATCTGCTTGATGATTTGATCAAGATTCGCAGACATCAGCTTAGGTGGAAATCCACGAAGACCATCATTCGCACCGAGTTCGATAAGAACAGTGTCTGGAGCGTGTTCTTTAAGCAATTGTGGTAAACGAGCTAACCCGTTACCAGTTGTGTCACCAGAAATACTTCCGTTGACCACGGTTACCGTTTTGTCATGCTTTGCTAACGCGTCTGGTAACAGGCTTGGCCAACTCTGTTTGATGTCCATGTTATAACCAGCACTCAAGCTATCACCAAGCACCAGTAACTTAGAATCTAACTCGGTATCTTGAGCCAAAGAAGCGGTTGAAAATATAATTAAGAATAAAAAGGAAATTAGTCGAGTCATGCATACATCCATCATTAAGGCAGAAGCTGTTTCGAAGACAGTGTCTACTAATCAAGAACATTTAACAATCTTAGAGCATGTTGATATCGATATTCGTGAGGGTGAAACGGTTGCGATTGTCGGTACTTCAGGTGCGGGTAAATCCACATTAATGACACTGCTTGCAGGGCTCGATGTACCAACTTCTGGCGAAATCAGTTTGTTAGGTCAACCTCTATCACATCTTGATGATGAAGCGAGAGCCAAAATCCGCAGCGAATCCGTTGGGTTTGTTTTCCAAAGTTTCTTATTGATCCCAAGCCTTTCTGCGCTGCAAAACGTCACACTACCTTGTCTGTTGAAAGGTGAAGACGAAGACATTGAACGCGCGACATCTCTACTTGAATCCGTGGGCTTAAAAGACAGGCTTGATCACTTGCCATCTCAGCTATCAGGCGGTGAACAACAAAGGGTCGCATTGGCTCGTGCGTTTATGATTAAGCCAAAAATCCTTTTTGCTGATGAACCTACAGGCAACTTAGATCAACAAACGGCAGCGAAAATCGTCGAGCTGTTGTTCGAACTTAATTCATCGCACGGCACCACGCTTGTTCTCGTCACGCACGACCCTAAACTCGCACAGCGTTGCCAACGAACCTTAAAAATGCATGTCGGTCACATAGAGGAAGTGTAAATTGAATTCATCACACGGACTGAACAAACGACTGTTTTCATGGAGCATCGAAGAGATTCGACATGGTCAGTTATGGCCAGGTTCCATCGCTTTAACACTCATTATTGCTTGTGTGTTTGCGCTTTCAGCTTTGGCTGAGCGTATGGAGCAGGTGATTGTTAAACAGGGTAAAGACGCACTGACTGCTGATAGTGTGTTTATCTCCGCAAACCCTATCCCTCAACCTTTGCTCGACCTTACTAAAGTAGAGCAGTTAGAAAGTTCTGAGCTAACTCGATTCTCCACCATGGCATTCAGTGATAACTCGATGCAATTAGTGACGGTGAAAGCCGTAGAGAGCAATTATCCTTTACGCGGTGAAATGATACTCGAAGGTGCAGATAACGCGGCAAGCAATCATGTTGAACCGGGTGAATTGTGGCTTGATGAACGTATATTTGCTCAGCTAGAAGTTGAGATAGGTGACAATGTCACGATAGGCGATGCCGATTTAACAATCACAGGGCGCATTGCGCAAGAACCGGGCCTAAGTTTTAACCCTTTCCAACAAATGCCTGCTGTTCTGATTCACAATAACGATGTTGAAGCGACAGGCGCAATCCAACCAGGTAGCCGCGTTAGCTTTAGATTGTTTTTAAATGGTGATGAATCGAAACTCAAAGCCGCACAAGACAGTATCGAACTGACACCGAGTGATCGCTGGCGTACACAAGACTCAACCAGTCGTACCAACGACATGTTCGAAAGCACCACTCAATACTTATCACTAACGGTAGCTATCGTCGTGATCATGGCTGCGACTACTTTAGTGCTGACTTGCCAACACTATGTAGCGAGTCGTCGAAAAACCATCGCGATGCTTAAAAGCTTAGGTGCGAGTAAGCAGTGGATCATTAAATGGCTATCTGTGCAGGTATCTCTGTTAGTCGTTATTGGCGCTGTGCTCGGTATCGCCATTGGCATTGGCTTAGAGTTTTTATTGCGAATTCCACTGGGTGACTTGTTGCCTTCGCCACTTCCAAGCTATGGCATTGAGCCCACTATCTTGGCGATTTTATCAAGCATTCTGATTGGTGTGCCTGCCTTAGGGATCCCATTGATTGGCTTAGTTAATACATCAGCCATCAGCGTGATTCAATCAAGTCATCAATCACACGAAAGCTACAAAAAGTTCGCGCTGCTGCTAGTGCCTATTATCCCGATGATGCTGATGTACGGTGATAATCTATTAGTATGGATAGTTCTAGCGGGTATCGCTTGCCTGTTCTTAGTGCTTGCAATTGTGAGTACGCTTGTTCTGCGTATGGTCGGCAAACTGCCGACGTCGACATCTATGCGCTTGGCGCTAAGCAGAATCAATCGTACTCCTCTAGCAACAGGGATTCAATTTGGTTCTTTAGCGCTGTCTTTGATGCTGCTTTCGATCATATGGCTGGTGAGAAGTGACTTGTTGTCGGATTGGCAGCAAACCTTGCCCGAGAACGCACCTAATGCGTTTGCGCTGAATATTGCGAGCTATGAGAAAGACAGTTATCTCGAGACGATTGATGTAAACGAAGTAGAGCGTACTCAAGCGTTTCCAATTATACGAGGAAGGCTCACAACCATTAACGACATTGAGGCGGCAAAATACAGCGAGACCTCAGAAGAAACAGACGCATTAAGCCGCGAGATCAACTTCACTTGGGGAGATAGCCTGCCTGAGTACAATGAAGTGTTAGAAGGCAGTTGGACACAAGAGCAGGGCGTGTCTGTGGAGTCGGATGTTGCGGAGCAACTTAATCTTAAAATTGGTGATGAGCTAACTTTCACAATCAACAGCCAGAATGTCTCGGCCAAAGTAAATAGCATCCGTAAAGTCGAGTGGCGTGAAATGAAGCCAAACTTCTACTTCATCTTTACGCCAGATGTTTTGAGTGCGATTCCTTCTACTTGGTTGGTGAGCTTCAGATTAGAAGAACAGCACAATCAGATGCTCAACGAACTCTCTCGAAATCACCCAACCGTGAGCCTGATGGACATTCGTAAAATGGGTAGCAAGATCCAAGAGTTGCTCAAACAGATTGTTTGGTCGATAACCGTACTTGCGGCTTTGGGTGTGGTAGCGGGGTTGTTGCTAATCTTTACTCTGTTGCGATTGAGCTTGTCTCAAAGACAACAAGAGATACGTTTGTACCGAACCTTAGGTGCGAGTAAGAAGCGAATTCTTAACACCATTTGGTGTGAATACGGGCTAATGGCCTTAGTGGCTGGGTCAATTGCTGCGCTGGGTTCTGAACTCAGTGTTGCAGGGGTAATGAACTTTGGCTTCGAGTTAGAACCTTCACTCCACCCAATGCTGTGGATAGCGCTACCCGTGCTAACGTTCATCACATTGGCAGCGGTAGTGAATAGCTTAATCAAACGTTTGTTAGCACCAGTAAACAAGGATTTTGGTTAGTCGTTAGCAAAATCTAACCAAATGCTTAAAACGGTCTAAAAGTGACATTATTTATATTTAGTCATGCACTATTTATAAGGCATCGCTTTAGACCGTTTTTTTATTTAACCAATGCGTAGCACAAGTAACGAATATCGCACCTTATTCTCCACTCTTTTCAGCATTTTTTAAAACTAACCCCACAATAATGCCTACTTAATGAACAGCGGTTAGCCCCTGTAAACAAAGGGTTTGCGCAACTTAGCAAGAACGTTATCAACAGTTATCCACAAAAACGGTGGATAACTTTAGGGATAAGTTAACCTCTATGTTTTAAGAGTACCGAGGCAGCCTTTATGTGGCGTCACTTAGGACAAATATGACGGTTATAATAACCTTTAAAACTCAATCTTGAGTTATTGAGTCAAGAGATTATTTAGGTTTTTTACATAGATATTAAATACGGCCTATCTAAGACCTTGATAAAAATGTGTTTTAATTCGTAGCAGAACAAAAGTAGAATAGCGTCAGTTAATCATATTCTACAGAACACGATGAACCACAACAAAACGGATACAAATCAGCCTTCTATTGCCATTGTTGGTGGTGGTATTGCCGGAACGACGAGCGCAATTCATTTTAGTGAGTTGGGTTATAAGGTCACTATTTTGGAAAAAGGACCGAGTTTGGTTAATGGTCCACCAATTTGCCATCTGCATGCTGGTGGCAATTTGTATCGAGATATTTCTGTAGAGCAGTGTCTTCAGTTGCTCACTCAGTCAATTGATACCGTCCGCTTGTTTCCCCATACGATCAATATTCGTCCGACAATTATCGCTGTTCCACACAGTGATGGTGGAGAGCCGTTGGATCTTCTTCCGCGCCTAAAGATAATCAAGAACGCTTATGCTGATCTTGTTAGTCAAGATAAAAGCAACCAAGTGCTTGGTAATCCGGAAGAGTATTACAAGCTGTATAGTAAAGAAGAGTTACTAGCACTTGCTACTCAAACACAGCCTCTGAAACCAACATCGCTTGATGAATGGTGTATTCCTTTCGCTAAACATACGGATCTAGAAACCCTTAAGTATCCTGTTGCTATGGTTCAAGAGTATGGCTGGAGCGTATTCCGCTTATCTGCAACCGCTCAACTCTCTTTGGGGCAACAATCTAATTGCTCAGTATTAACCAACTGTCGATTACAATCTGTTGAATCGTTAGAGCAAGGCTGGTCTTTGACTTATACAGACGCTGAGAACCAAAGCTGTCACCTAACGACCGACTACTTGATTAATGCAAGTGGCTTTGAAACGGGCATCGTGGATGACTTTGTTGGTTCTAAGCAACAAAGGCTTGTTGAGTTCAAAGCCGCATACGTTACAGAGTGGCCGTATTCGCAAGAGTGTAAGGAAGAGTGGCCAGAGGTTATCTTCCATGGCCCGAGAGGCACACCGCAAGGTATGGCTCAGCTAACACCGTACGCTGATGGTGTATTCCAACTTCACGGTATGACAGAAGGGATTACTCTGTTTGAGGGTGGGCTTGTTTCATCATCAACAGATTCATCACAGCCTCAGTTGCCTTCTAAGCTTCTTAAGAAAATCGTATCAGGTTGGAGTGAAGAGCAGCTCGAATTAAGAACTCGCGCTGCGATAACGCATATGTCTCAGTTCATCCCAAGTTTTAGCTCTGCACTGGTAGGTGGTAAGCCTTTGTTCGGTGCACAGCAGATTCCGGGAACCGATCCGAGCTTAAGAGCTTCAGACGTGTCATTCTGTGGTGATCGCTATGCTCGACTTGAAGTAGTCAAAGCATCTTCAACCTTAGAGGCAGCGCAAAAGGTCGCTGAGCATTGGTTTGATGTCGCAGAGTCAGTATCGATTGAAAATACACACTCAGTGACAATGTCACTTAATCTAAAGGATATTGAGAATAAAGCGATAGATTTGACACAAGAACGCGGATACCCAGAAGCCCTTGCAAAGGTATCAGGCCAAGATCACGCTTAATACTCAGTCATAATCTACTACGCTAAACATCTTCAATTCGGCTTACTTTGACAGGTAAGCCGAACCTTCATTCAAACGCCAGCTAATATACCGAAAACCAACCGAACTACATCTCTAGGCAATTACTTTTAGCTACAGAGCAAAAACTAATAGCCGAAAAATTGAGCCCACTGGCACCACACATCTTGTAATCCTAAGCGATCCCCTTTACTAAACGAGACTTCATGTCCAGGTTTGGCTTGTGCTAAGCGCGGTAAATCGACTCTGGCGACACATCCAATCTTCGGATAGCCACCAATAGTCTGTCTGTCATTAAGCAACACAATAGGTTGCCCATCTTGGGGGATTTGAATCGCACCTAAGGCAATGCCTTCTGACAATAGCGAAATGTCAGGCGAGTCCACGGGGTCGCCACTGAGTCGATAACCCATGCGATTAGAATTTTGGTCAACATGATACTGTGCGTTATACAAAGTCGCTTTTGCTGACTCTGAGAACAGCTCGCTTTGATAGCCTTCAATCACTCGCAGGTTCACTGGTAGGTTGTAATTAGGCGTGTATCGGAAGGTGACACTCAACGCTTTAAACGGGCGAGAGAGTTGGTGTTGGGTAAAAGTAATTTGTTGCCCTTGCTGGCATGGCTGTCCATCTTGCGTTAATCCACCAATCTTTTCACGAGTCACCGTAGAACAGCTATGAAGAGTTGATGGAACATCGAAGCCACCCTTAACGGCTAAATACGCCCTTAGTCCATTTTTAGGTAAACCAAATGAGAGAACTTGCCCTGCGAAAGCTTGAAAAGTACGCCAGTTCGACTGAGGTTTGCCATCGAGCTTCGCTTGTAAATCGCCACCACATAATGCCATCTCACAATCAAAATCGATTCGTAACGCACATTGCCCAAGCGTGATTTCCAACGCAGCTTGGTTTACTGGGTTTCCGAGCAGGTGATTGGCCCAGCTATACGAGTAATCATCAACAGGGCCACCTTGTGTCAACCCAAGATGAGCGACACCAAATCGTCCGAAGTCTTGAATCAAACTCAACGGGCCGGGCTTAATGACTGTCAGCGTTGGTTTGGCTTTTGTCTTAACCATTAGCGACACCTCCACTAATATCCATAAAACTAAGCTCAACAAATTCTTGTTTTGAAATCGCGATGAAACGAACTGTGTCACCGACATTAAGCAGAGACAGCGGTCTTTGTGTGATATCAGCGTTCTTCAATTGGCTGTGATCGAACAACGGAAGCGGGCAATTGCCAATAATATTCCAGCCACCCGGTGAGTCCGAAGGATACACCGCCGTTTTCGTATCCGCGATGGCGATGCTGCCTTTCGGAACACTTAAGCGTGGGGTTGAATGACGAGGCAAAGCAAGCTCGTTGACCACATCAGACATAAACGCAAAGCCAGGCGTAAACCCAATGGCACTGACGCTGTAAGTCTGTGAGGTGTGATGTTGAATGATCTCATCTAGCGACATGCCTTTGGCTTGATATCGGTCTAAGTCGAGTGCTGTTTCTGGTGAGTAATAAGCGGGAAGCTCGATAGTGTTACGCGTTTTACTAACACTAGAGAAGGACGAAATAGCACGACTCAACAAAGAGTTGAGTTGTTCCATGAGCTGATGTTCTGAAATTCTATAAGGTAAGTAATCGACCAATATTGTTTGGTAAGCCGGCGTCACATTCATCAACACCGATGCTAAATTTTGGCGAATGGCATCGGAAAAGTGAGCCATGTACTGCGCATATTCGGCGCTAGATTGATTATTTGAAGGCGATAGCGTCAAGGTGACCAAAACGCTGCATTCCGCAACTGGCGCTATATTGAATTCAATTTGATTCGTCGTCATTTCGTTTCCATACTTTTGTTTGCTTGCCTTTTACTAGCTTATTTGCTTTTGTTTACTTATTTGGCGTGTCTCACTTCCGTGTCCAAACCAATACAAAGCAATTAGACCTTACGAGCAATTGGTTAGGTGCTCGTAAGGCGAGCGATAAGGCCATGCGCCATACCAATCACACGCTTCATATTAGTTAAAAGCGTTGAGGTCTTGTCTGATTTTTCTAATTAATGCGATGGATTGGGGGTTATCACCATGAACACAAATGGTATCGGCTTCAATAGGCAGTCTTTCACCTTCAATGGTCGTGACTGAACCGTAGTTAATGATTTGCATGACTTGGTTGTAGATGTCGTCTTGGTTGACGTAAACCGAGCCTTTTTGAGTTCGCGGCGATAACTGCCCATTATTCAAGTATGCACGGTCGGCAAACGCTTCAAACAAGAGGGGTAAGTCATGATCGTCAGCAATATCTAGATACTGTTGATTGTCTGATGAAGAGAGAATCATCAAGGGGATGTTAAATTCAGCGACGGCTTGGGCAACGGCATTGAACACATCAATGTTCGCCATCATATCGTTGTAAAGGGCACCATGAGGTTTCACATAACCAACAGAGGTGTGGTGATAGTGGCAAAGCGCTTGTAGTGCACCTACTTGATAGCACACTAGTTCACTGATTTCGTCCATGGTATGTGGAATAGAACGGCGACCAAACCCGACTAAATCTTGATAACCAGGGTGGGCACCAATTTGGGTGTGATAGTACTGCGCCAGTTTTATGGTCTTAGACATAACGTGCGGATCAGACGCGTGAAAACCACAAGCGATGTTTGCCATATCGACCCATTCCATGACCGACTCGTCATCGCCCATCTTCCAATTGCCGAAACTTTCTCCCATGTCGCAATTAAGCAAAATCTTCGTTGTCACGTGGTGCTTACCCTTTACGTTGAGGTGAGTAATGACGGTCTTATAAATACCATAAATAAACAGTGACCTAACTCAAATTTTCGACACCAAGAACTGCATTTACTATGAGGTCACGGCATGTATCAAACCCGCTAAAGAATGGATTGTGAAAAATGCTTCCTTTCATCAATGACGTATAGAAACTATGGTTAAAGATAATTGAAAAACAAGTGTTCGACAAACAGCGCTTCATCTATTTTGTTTCCGGTTTAGGGAGCAAACGTAAGGTGATGAATCATATGGCGACATTGATGTAATTCTGAAGGTTGGCGTTGAGGTGTACGTCTAAGTGAAATTCAAGGTAAAGGTCAGTTTTCGTTCTCTCGTGCGGTGTATCTGCCATAGGCGTTTGTGACTCAACACTAAGCTGTTGTATCATAAGTGATACGTTAAGTGGTTTTAATTAAAGGTCGGCTAAACATGAATGTTTTAGTTACAGGTGGCATGGGTTACATTGGTAGCCACACAAGTATCCAGATGATTAACGCAGGTATGACACCTGTACTTTTCGATAACTTGTATAACAGTAAACCAAGCGTTTTAGAACGTATCGAAAAAGTATCTGGCGTTCGTCCTGATTTCATTGAAGGTGATATTCGTGATAAAGCGCTTTTAACTGAAACCATGAAGCAACACAATATTGAAGCTGTTATTCATTTTGCGGGCCTGAAAGCGGTTGGCGAATCTGTTGCCAAACCTCTCGAATACTACGATAACAATGTAAATGGCACGTTAGTCCTTGTCGATGCAATGCGTGACGCTGACGTAAAAACATTAGTATTCAGCTCTTCAGCAACGGTTTATGGCGATCCTGCTAGTGTTCCTATCACAGAAGATTTTCCCACAAGCGCAACCAATCCTTACGGTCGTAGCAAGCTCATGGTTGAAGAGTGCTTAACTGACTTCCAAAAGGCTAACCCCGATTGGAGCATTACGTTATTACGTTACTTTAACCCCGTAGGTTCACACCCAAGTGGTGAACTCGGTGAAGACCCAAGTGGTATTCCAAACAACCTAATGCCATTTGTATCTCAAGTTGCAGTTGGCCGACGTGAATTCCTATCTGTATTTGGTAGTGATTACCCAACAAAGGATGGCACTGGTGTTCGTGATTACATCCACGTTATGGATCTGTCTGGTGGACACATTGCAGCACTTGAGAAAGTAGGGCGTAAAGACGGTCTTCACATCTATAACCTAGGTACTGGAAACGGTTCAAGTGTATTAGATATGGTTAAAGCCTTCGAGAAAGCGAGCGGCCAAGCGATACCTTATAAACTCGTTGAGCGTCGTCCAGGAGATATCGCAGAGTGTTGGGCCGACCCAGCGAAAGCTCAGAAAGAATTGGGGTGGAATGCGACACGCACACTGGCTGAAATGACTGAAGATACATGGCGCTGGCAGTCAACAAACCCTGATGGTTTCCCTGGTTGATTGAGTGATTTCATGAATAGTTAACGTACAAAAAGATGCTCTAGGGCATCTTTTTTGATCTAAATCGAATAAAAAGTGATTTGGTGGTTAAAAAGTATCATTCTGTATCGCTTGTTGTTATCATGCTCGCGAATTATATGTTTAATGTTAATTTTCTTTGGAGTTAATCATGGAACTAGGCCTAATCATCACTTTCATCATTGCTGCTGCAGTAATGGTAAAGAAAGAAATGGCAGAGAAATAATTTCACTTTACCCCTTTTTGATACAACTTTTAGTGAAATAACAAAAGCCAGCTTATAGTAAGCTGGCTTTTTAGTTTCTACAGTATTTTTTGTATGGCTTTATTCTGGAACGACCTAGATCTTTAATGACCTAGGCTTTTAATAAACTTAGCTCTACAACGAACTAGATTTCTAACCAGTTAGAACTCGTAGTTTGCAGATATACCCCAGTTACGACCCGGTTGAGACTTAATATCGGTGTTGAACTTAGAATCGTGCCCACGGCCTGACATGTCATTGTACAGCCAATATTTTTTGTCTAATGCGTTGAATAGACCCGCTCGCAAGGTTAAATCCGTGACAGGGCGGTAATAAGCAGTCAAATCAACAACTGTGTATCCAGCCACGTTTACGTTGTCATCAGAGTTCCACTCATCTTTCGCAGCAACCATCTTAACATTTAAAGCTGAACCGAAAGTCTCGCGTTCGATACCAAGACCTAGCGTACCCGTTAGTGGTGCTACTGAATCAATGGATTTACCTGTAGATTTATCTTCACCATCAGCATAAGCCACAGCTAAACGAGTGTAGGTACCAAATGGTGCGTCTAACAGGGTGTCAAGATTAATCGTTGACGAAAGCTCTGCACCATAGATTGTCACTTTATCTAAGTTCTCTTTGGTGTATACGTCTTTACCGCCTTGTTTACCCGATTTCGTCTGGTTAATGAAATCTGAGTAATCTGTGTAGAAAGTGCTTAGTTCAAAACGAGCATGTTCATTATTGCCACGAAGACCAAGTTCGTAAGAGATACTTCTTTCTGCTTTCAAGTTAGGGTTGGCTTCAATGATGGCACCTCGAGTGTAGAAGTAGTAGAGGTCGTAAACTGAAGGTGCTTTAAACCCTTGTCCAACTTGACCAAATACCGATAGGTTGTCATTGATGTGGTAAACTGAACCTAGCTTAGCTGTGATGGCGTCATCTTTATTCTTCTCATATTGAGTCTTGTAGCCTTCATCCGTTGATGGGGCAGCAACAAATGAGTCATAACGAAGACCGCCAGTTACAATCAACTTGTCTTCCATGAAAAATGCTTGGTCTTGAACAAACACACCCCATTGCATTATTTCTGCATCAGGAATACCAGTGCTACCCGGTGTAACAGTGCCTCGGTCAAACTTATGGTCGTAGTTTTCTAGTTCAAAGTCATTCTGCAGGTATGTGAAACCATATGTGAACTCGTGATCCGCACCATCAATATTCACTAGCTTAGAAAGCTGTGTATCAACTTGCATGTTGACATCAGAAGCATCACGCTCACGAAGTCGACGTCCGTTGAAGCGAGTTGTGTCGTAGTTTTTATTCAGAGTACTTGAGTCTTGGTAACTTAGAGACCAGTCTAAAGAGTCAGCAATTGAAGAGCTTAGCTTAAGCTGTTGTTCCAATGTTGCACGAAAACGTTTGTTGGTGTCTTTGTTGTAATTATCAGTATATACAAAGCCCGGCATAAGCTGATAGCCATTGTAGTTTAGCTCATCTTCATCATATTGACGTTGGTAATGCTCAACCGTAATACCAACCTTATTTGAATCTGATACATTGTAGAATGCTTTGGCTAGGATATTACTTAATTCCGTATCTGCTGGGTTCTCTGCACCACGATCTGGACCTTGAACTTCGCTTCCTGATGAATGAGTTTCTGTCTCGTGGCCTTGAGCGTATGTCGCCATAACGATCGTTTCTAACTTATCTTTACGCATCGCCCAAGAAACTGTGTTCTTGAACTGTTCATCTGCAGATGTATAGGTAGATTTGATGCCAAAACGGTTTTCATCCCCGTCAGTTCTAAGCATATCCTCTGGATTTTTAGTTCTTAGCAGTACTGCACCACCAATGGCATCTGAACCGTAAAGCGTAGAAGCAGGGCCTTTATTCACCTCTATGACACTTAATGTATCGACTTCGATCGCATTCGAATATTTACGTTGCTCAGAAGCGCCAGGGTTATATGGTGTAGGTTGTTGAACTCCATCTACCATAAGTTTAACGCGATCACCTTCAACACCGCGGATGTTAAAGCCTGAAATACCAAAACGGCCACCGCCTTGAGCTTCTACTCCTGGCGTGTATTGAAGAGCTTGCTTTATGTCGCTAGACACTTGATTATCTATGTCTTTTGCAGAGACAGACTCAATTGAGCTTGAAACGTCTTCTTTGTTTTGTTCAGTACGCGTTGCTGATACAACAACCTCGTCAAATAGGGCATAATCTTCAGCAAAGGCTGATGTTGATGAAAGCGCTAAAACGATTGAAGCAGAGAGTAGGGATTGCTTATACATCTGATAGTTACCTTAGTTCCATAATATCATCTTGATTTGCGAAAGATGATATTGGATCTAAATGATAATTACTATTATTTGCATTTAAATAATTTTCAATATTATCAACTAATTCATAATTAGCGTCATTAAGCACATGTATTAAAAAGAGTTTTTCAGTTCCATTCACCAAGTGAATGCTTCTCTTTTTTGTGATTTAGATCTCACTTACAAAGTAGGAAAGTTATGCATAGCCCAATAACACTTGAAGCCTTACACATATTAGATGCCATTGATCGTCGTGGAAGCTTCGCGGCAGCGGCTAATGAAATGGACCGAGCACCTTCTTCATTGAGTTATCAAATCCAGAAACTAGAACAAGACTTAGATATTATGATTTTTGATCGCTCAGGCCACCGTGCAAATTTCACGGAAGCGGGGCAGTTAATATTAGAGCAAGGAAGGATCATTCTTGGTGCCACTGAACAGCTCGTTAATGACGCGAGTATTCTTGCTAATGGCTGGGAGTTGGATTTAACGATTGCCTTTGATGGCATTATTCCGATTGCTAATTTCTTCCCATTGGTCGATGAACTCGGAAAAATAAGTAAAACTAGGGTTCGTTTGCAAGAAGAGATTTTGGCTGGATGTTGGGAATCACTTTCTGACGGCCGAGCTGATTTATTGGTGTGCCCAAAGGTTGACACTATCCCAAACGATATGAAAAGTGACATTATCGGTAAGATGGAAATGGTATGGGTTGCAGCATCAAACCACTACGTTCATAAGCGATCTGGTAATTTCGACCAAAAGACGAGGGAAAGTTACAGGGTTATCGCAATTGCAGATACAGCGCGTGACCAACCTGCATTAAGCATCAATATTCTAGAAAAGCAGCCACGTTTGACCGTGACAAGCTTCCCAGCCAAGGTAGAGGCTCTAACTGCAGGGTTAGGGATCGGCACCTTACCGAATAGTGTTGCTAAGCCTTTGATTGAATCTGGCGTTCTACAACAGATTTCGGGTACTGAACCACAGCCTATCGACATCGTAATGGCTTGGCGACGTAACAAAATGGGCGACGCCAAGTCTTGGTGTATTCAACATCTAAAAAAAACATGGGCGTTAAAGTAACGGTAACACCATATCTGCAGTACCGTCTTCAAAACTGATATCTAGCTCAAAGCCCAACTTTTGAGCTAGTGTCAGCATCCCTCTATTCGTTGGCATCGTCATGCCCGACATCTGCTTGGTCTGCTTTGAACGACAGTAGTCAATAACCTTAGTCATCAAAATGCGACCTAATCCGACGCCTTTCAGATCGGAACGTATCAGAATAGCGAACTCTGCATCGGTGTTCTCTGGGTTAATCAGCGCTCTCGATACGCCAATAATCGCGGGTACGCCTTGTTCCTTTCGAACGACCACAAATGCAATTTCTCTATCAAAGTCAATCTGAGTAAAGTTAGCCAACGCCTCATGATTGAATTCACCCACATCACTAAAGAAACGCTTGTAAAGGTCTTCTTTGGATACACGATGAATAAAATCAGCATGAAGCGGCTCGTCTTCAGGAAGGATCGGGCGTAACAACACCTCAGTGCCGTCCTTAAGTACGATATTCTCTTCCAATTCGACTGGATAAGGGCGAATCGCAAGACGTTCTTGAGGATCGCCTTGGTATGCTTTCAAGATGATATCGGCATCTAATATCGTGAACTTGTCTCCGTTGGCCAGTACTGGATGGATATCTAAATCATGTATTTCAGGGCAATCAACGACCATCTGCGATATACGAACCAATAATTCAGAAAGGCCCTCTATATCAATCGGGTTAGGGAGCTTTTGTAGGCGAATCTTGCCACTTTTTATCGCTCGAATGATCAAGTAACGCGCCAGTGTCATATTGAGTGGTGGAAAGGCTGCAGCAGCGTCAATGGATTCATCCCATTCAGAACCTCCTTGACCAAGTAAAATGATAGGACCAAAGGTTTCGTCCGTTGTCACTTTTACACGTAGCTCCTGCCCGCCGGCGAGTTTGGCCATTCCTTGAATTAACAAGCCATGAATATGCGCAGTAGGGAACGACAGTTGAGATCGATCGAGAATCGCCTGAGCCGCATTGGCGACTTCATTGCTGTTTCTTAAATTAAGCATGACACCTTGCACGTCCGACTTGTGTGCAATGTCTGGCGAACGTAGTTTAACTGCGACTGGGTAACCAATCGTTTCAGCAATATGTACCGCTTCACTTGGGTCAGAAGCTATCCAAGTCGGTAATACATCTAGGTTGAAGTGCTTGAAAAATTGGCTATTTTGATGCGTATCAAGGCTAACTGTATCTTTATCCAGTAGTTGTCGTTCTATCCAATTTTTTGCATCTGCTAGATCTTCAATATGGACTTTTTCTGCCGTGGTTGGCGTTTCCATTAACTGACGTTGGTTACGTCTGTACTCAACCAAGTGCATAAATGCGACCACTGAACTTTCAGGTGTTCGATAGGTTGGGAAACCCGCTTCGGTAAACAACTTTCGTGCTGGCTTTGCTGTTAGCTCACCAGACCAATTCGTTAGAATGTTAAATCGCTTGTGGCGAGGGTGCTTCTTAATCGCTTCAATAATTCGTTCAGCTGTTTTAGCTGAATGTGCGATCGCAGAAGGGCTGTGCATGATAAGAATCGCATCCGCTTCATCACCATCTAGCAAGATGTTTATCGTATCGATATAACGTTGCTCACCGGCGTCACCAACAATATCGATTGGATTACTCTGAGACCAACTCAATGGCAAAACCTTATTGAGTTTCTCTAGCGTATCTTCAGAAAACTCGGCAAGTTTACCACCACGGTCAAAAAGGGTATCCACCGCCATGATCGCTGGGCCGCCCCCATTGGTCACAATAGCCAAGCGCTCTCCACGTAGTGGTACTGAATGAGTCAGAGTCTCTACCGCTGCAAACAGTTCATGTAAGTTCTTAACTCGCAACATGCCGCTGCGTCGGATCGCTGAGTCATAGATAATATCTAACGTATCGGCACCGCCGGTATGCAGCATGGCCGCCGCCCGGCCTTTAGCGGTTCGCCCGCCTTTTAACACTAGAATTCGTCTATTGCGTGACGCAGCACGGGCAGCAGAGATAAAGCGCCTCGCATCTTTAATACTATCAACATAAAGCAATATTGCTTCGGTGTGAGAGTCGGTACTCAGATAATCCAACAGCTCCGAGAATTCTATGTCACTGCCATTACCTATCGAGATAAACGCCGAGAAGCCGATCTCTTTATCGTTCGCCCAATCTAGAATCGTTGTACACACTGCAGCGGATTGAGAAACAAAGGCGATTTTACCTGGCAGCGCCGTCACCGGAGAAAAAGAGGCATTCAAATTTAACCACGGGACAATAACTCCCAAGCTATTGGAACCAAGTACCCGAATATTGTTTGCTTTGGCGATTGCAATACATCTCTCATCAAACGTTTCACCGCTATCACTTCGCTGTTGCATGTCTGAGGAGAGCACAATAACGGAAGCGATGCCTTTCTCGGCCAACTCTTCAAAAATAGCCACATTGCGTATCGCATTAGTGCACAAAATAGCAAGGTCAGGAACGATAGGTAGCGACAAGATGTTTTTGTAAGAGAGGACGCCCGCGACAGAATCGTATTTTGGTGTTACCGGCATCACCGCACCTTTAAAATCCCCGTGCAACAGATTGTTCATGACGATATATCCTGCACGCGTTTCGCGTTGAGATGCACCAACAACAGCGATTGAACGGGGTTTAAGTAGGGGATCAAGATGATTCATAGACATATCCTAGCAATGCACGTAAGTTCATCGTAACTTACTTTTCATTCACGGGTTGATGGCAAATTCACCGAATTAAGATGAATAAGCAGACACTGCATAAAGTTTGTGAAATAGGTCACCCACTAATGGTGTATAATCTCAAAGTTAACTTGATTCTAAACCGACGTATCGGCATGATTTATAGTAATTATTATTAAGGATATAGAGCTTTCCATGAAAAAACTTGCAATTGTGACTTTGCCACTGCTCTTGGCTGCATGTGTATCTGACAACTACGTTACCAATGTAACGTCAGATAGCTATCAAGAAGAGTTCAAAACGGCTAAAGTTGAAGCTCCAGTTGTATCTCAATCTGAGCAGACTGCCGTTGTTGAAGAGAACGTGGCCAACGTTGTCAGAACCACACCTGTAGAACAAAAAATCACTCACACGACTAGAGCTAAGCCGGTTGCAACAATTACAGCTCCAACCAAGAAGCAACAAGACATGAACCAACGCTTTGGTTACACAGTTCAAGTTGTTGCGGTTGGCAGCCAAGCCAAAGTCGATTCTTTTGTAAAAATGCTACCAACCACTTCCCAGCCAATTTGGGAAAACTACAAAATGGTTAACGGCACGAAGTGGTTCACTGTACTTTACGGTGACTACGCGACACGCTTAGACGCTAAAAAGGCGATTTCATCTTTGCCGAGCAGTTTTCAAAACTTAAAGCCATTCGTTAAGAGCATTGATGATATCAAGAACTCTGAATACCCAACGCTTAACAAGTTAAACTAAGTTTTAAATCATAAAGAAGGAGCAAATGCTCCTTCTTTTGTTTTATGACGGTTAGTTTTGTTTAATAGTTAATCGCTCACTCCTTAGATGACAATTTTAGCATTCAAAACACTGTACCTATTTCGACTTTTGTTTATCATTGAAGTCAGTATTCCTAGTTTCAAGGACCGAATTTACCCATGAACACCACAAACATCCTTCTACTTTGCGGCGGTGGATCTTCAGAGCATGAAGTGTCAATCGTTTCAGCCAATTACCTTTTTGAACAACTTAATAGCGTTGCAGATTTTAACGTTGTGAGAGTTGAAATTAAAAACGAAGGCTGGTGTCTTGATTCGGGTGAGCTGGTTTATCTTGATATTAACGATCAAACCTTACGTGGCGACAACTTAGAATCTAAAGTCGATTTCATTGTTCCTTGTATTCATGGTTTCCCAGGTGAAACAGGTGACATTCAATCACTGTTTGAAATGGCTAAGATTCCGTACCTAGGTTGTGGTTCTGAAGCAAGCAACAACAGCTTCAATAAAATTACATCAAAACTTTGGTACGACGCTCTGGGTATCCCAAATACACCGTACCTGTTCTTATCAGACAACACGGAACAAGCTCACTCACAAGCAACTCAAGCTTTTGAAACTTGGGGTAAAGTGTTCGTGAAAGCGGCTCGTCAGGGATCTTCTGTTGGCTGTTACCAAGTCAATCAAGTAGAAGAATTAAGTGAAGCAATCAACAAAGCATTTACCTTCTCTGATCAAGTGCTTATTGAGAAATCCGTGGTGCCAAGAGAACTAGAAGTTGCCGCTTATGAAATCGATGGCGAGCTACAGATAAGCAAACCAGGCGAGGTGATTGCACCTAATGGCGCATTTTACTCTTACGAAGAGAAGTACAGTGCAGACAGCCACTCAATCACTGAAGTTGAAGCAACTAACTTAACCGATGAACAGCGTGAATTGATTGCAGACAGCGCCCGTAAGGTATTCACGCAGATGAAGCTACGTCACTTGTCTCGTATCGATTTCTTCTTAACACAAGACAATGAGATCTACCTGAATGAAGTGAATACCTTCCCAGGTATGACGCCAATTTCCATGTTCCCCAAAATGGTTGAGCATGATGGCCACAAATTCAGCCAGTTCTTAGAAAACTGCGTGAGAACAAGCCTCGCATAGTTCAAATTGATTTTCTAAAGCTAAGGTTATCGAATCAACACAATAGCGTTTTGAACCAATCGCCAAAGCGCTATGGTTTTATAGCCGACTAATCCGTTTATTCCCATGGGGTTAACGCTTTAAACTTCACTTTCTCACTCTCAGCTGTACCCAAACAACCGACATATTGCGCTGGCATTGCAGGGCTGAGCCAGCGACCAAAATCCTGAATATCTTTTACCTTATGACCTTGTCTCGACAACTCTTGCGCGGCACCGACACGAATCGAATTTCCTGAAAAATGGTGATTATCTGCCAGTTGGAGTAAATCACTAGCTCTTCTCAATATTCTGTATATCGAAGAGTCATCCAAAGGGTGTTGACTGATATTCTCATGCTTATCTATCGCACGAAACACCGGTAAATCATCTTGATTCCCGGTAAACGAAAGCCAACGCTCAAGTGTAAATCTGGCTACTAATGACAGTTTATACGTCGAATCTTTGACTGTTATATGATAATCGTCGCCAATGTACTCAATATCACTAGTCGATAACGCCTTGAGCTCTGAGCGTTTCAAGGCACACTCAAACATCACATTATAAATGGCGATATCTCTAATCTCTTTCAAAGTCGCTTTTTCATTCGAAAGTAACGCGTTCAACTCACTGAGGTGTGCTGATGTCATAGCGTTAGTTTGTTTAGCGTCGCCAGACATTCGAGATTGCAAGTGGAGCAGGGTAAAACGAACTTGCCTATGCTTGATTGGGTTAGCAAAGCTCAACACAGTATGCAACAAGCTAAGTGTTGCAGTGTAACGTTTCAAAGACGCGAATTTTCTTTCACTGGATTCAGTCTCAAGAAAACGCCGAACAGCAGTGATGGATGCTGGAAGAGTGTTAATACGATTTTTAGTACAGAATGCATGGTAGCGATTCCAATCACTGTAGATACCCAACAAGGAGTTTCGAGAGTACTGATATCCTGTTAACTCATCTATAATTTCAATTGTCGCGTGGCTGTTTAATTTTTCAACAAATGAATTAATTATCACAGAGTCCGATAAAATAGGGACTTTTTTTCTCAAATTACCGTACCTCAACAGGTGTTTTTGCCATATTATGCTTGATATCATTAGAAGTATACTTATGATTAACGTAATGAAAACAAAACGATGATCAATGGATATGGCAAATTCAGTTTACCGAGGCGTTCCTCTACAATCAGCGGATGCAAACAACACCGTTTGGCGTGCCAAGCTAAAAAACAACATTATTCAAGGCAATTTACCTGCTGTGAAAAAGAGTATTGATTGGTGGATTGATACTGCGACCCTTATTGACCCGAAAGAATTCACAGCGCTAAACAAGTCGAGAGCGTCTGGTGGCGGCTTAACTGAAAACTTCCATGGTTACCAAATTAAAAATGATAGCGGTGAGCCTAACGCTTGGTATTGCATGTTCAACGGGCGCCTAATTAAAGGTGGCAAGATTGCAATCCAGCGTCATATAGAGGCTTTCTTACTCGCAAAACAAAAAGCAGCACAGCAAAAGAAGTAAAATTATGAGCCTAGTATATTCAACTGAAACAGGTCGTATTAAACCTGAAGAAGAGAAAGTCCAGCGCCCTAAAGGTGATGGTATTGTTCGAATCCAAAAAGAAACCAAAGGCCGTAAAGGCAAAGGCGTTTCTATCGTAACAGGCTTAGACCTAGATGACGCACCATTAAAACTCATGGCAGCGGAACTGAAAAAAGTGTGTGGCTGCGGTGGTTCAGTAAAAGATGGCAACATCGAGATTCAAGGCGACGCTCGTGACAAGCTCAAAGCGCATCTTGAAAAGAAAGGCTATAAAGTTAAATTTGCTGGCGGTTAAGCTCTAACTAATGCCAGGGGTAAAATCGAAGATTATTATCACTGGTTATTAGGTATTTTATGGTAAATAGCCACTATGGTTAAATACACAGTAGAATTCAGAGAGTACAGATACGAAATAAAGGCAGGGCATCACATAAAGATACCTGCCTTATAAACACCGAAACCAATTTAACATAACGTACATAATACGCACCAAAGGTGTTAGAGCAATTTAGTAATGTCCGGTTTGAGCCATTTTAAAATGTCCTCCTAAGCTTACCTATATTGGTCTGCTTAGGAGTTATCCGGATGCTTATTACTATGAGTGAAAAACGACTACGCCAAGTTGACGCTGCTATCATTTTGAATCTGTCTGCGCGTCATATCCGACGTTTGGTAAACAAACTTGTCTCTCTTGGCGCTCAAAGTCTTACACACGCAGCGCGTGGACGCCCAAGTAATCGACGCTACTCAGAACATTTCAGAATTGAAATACTGAAACTTATCCGTGAGCATTACTCTGACTTCTCACCAACGTTCGCTCTGGAAAAACTGACTGAACGACACAATCTATCCGTCTCTAAAGAAACACTCCGTCAATGGATGATCGCCGACGGACTGTGGCTTCCACATGCACAACGAAAACCTCGAGTCTATCAGCCACGTTACCGTCGTGATTGCTTGGGTGAACTTATCCAAATTGACGGCTCCCATCATGACTGGTTTGAAGGCCGAAGCGACAAATGTTGCCTATTGGTGTTCATTGACGATGCGACTGGCCGCTTGATGAACCTAAGATTCAGCGAGACGGAATCCGCGTTTGACTACATGTTGGCGACGCGTGAATACCTCGACGCGCACGGTAAACCCATCGCATTTTACAGCGACAAACACTCCATATTTAGAGTGAATCAGGAGAAACACAAACAAGTTGGCCAAACTCAATACGGGCGCGTGCTGAAAGAGCTGGCCATAGAACTCATCTGTGCCAACAGCTCCCAAGCCAAAGGCCGCGTTGAGCGAGCCGCGAAAGATAACCTAATGCCATTTCGTGGTGGAGGCCGTAGTAAACCCGCACTGTGGGTTCCCAGTAAACATAAGTTTAATTAAATACAAAAAAGCCCGCTTACTACGGGCTTCAAAGATACGAATAAACACAAGTAACGCTCTCATAGACAACAAAGTGTTGCGATAAAATTGGAACCCCAAAAGTGACACTGCAACACAATTACCCCCCCTACTTTAAATCTAACTGTATAAATATACAGTTAGATTATTCCCCCTGCAAAAACCACACTTATCGAGCGAATAGCATTCAAAACCAACGCCATGCGTACAGAATTCGTTCTAAAAATCAGTTTAATCATTAACTTTTCTGTATAATCTTCAATTCAATTTCAACTATTGAGTGCGAACGTGAATACTCGATAGAATCTCTGCTTGCGGTGACATCACGCATAACCACAAAGTTACATTTATGGATGATTAACACTTTGAACGACAAAGTATTCAGGCAAATCAATATATTCCTTTCGGTTTTTTTCCTCGCTGCCACTCTACTGTCGTTTATTTCTTACCATATGATCATGGATCAAAACTACGTTATCACTCCAGATAGATTCCCTACACTCGTTAACACTGACCAAGAACATAATGGTGGCACCAAAGGGGTGCTGTATAAGTCAGAAGACACCATTGAGTTACAGTGTGACTTTAAGCGTACCTATAGCTCGCCATTCTGTGAGATTGAGTTCGTTATCTCTACGGAAGGTAAAGGTCTGGATCTCTCTGTGTATGACTCAGTGACCATCAATATGGATTACGAAGGCCAAGAACAGCCAAGGTTTCGCTTTTACATTCGAAATTACGACGAGAATTACAGCGTTCAAGGTGACGCTATGTCGAATAAGTTCAATCGTTTAGATTTCTCGTTACCCGATAGAAAACACATCGACTTAGATTATTTCAATGTCCCTTTATGGTGGATCGACTATTACAACCACCCTATTACTAATAGCGCCGTAGACGTTACCAACGCAGTGTCGGTTGAGTTAGGCCTTGGAGCTAGCACACTTGATGGGCACCATAAACTAACAGTACAAAGCATCGTTTTTCACGGCAAGACGATCGACAAGTTTGTACTAGGAAAACTCTTAATTAGTTTATGGGTGCTGTATGCGATTTACTATATATCTTGTGCGTTATATCTAGCCAGAAGAACAAGAACAGATGCCGCACAGCAACAACGTTTGTTGACTCAAGAAATTGAAGAGCTAAAGATAAAGGCTACAACCGACCCGTTGACCGGTTGTAGGAACAGAACTGAAGCTTTAGATGCTTTCTATGATTTTGAATGGTTAGCACAGCAAGGAAAAACCATTCACATCGCTTTGTTTGATTTAGACCATTTTAAGCAAATCAATGATCAACATGGCCATGAAGTGGGTGACAAAGTACTTATTCAGTTTGTCGCAACGGCTAACGAAAGTCTTGGTGAGCAATATTTACTTTATCGCTGGGGTGGTGAGGAGTTCCTTTTAGTTTGCCTGGAGCAAACTGCGCTACAGTGTAACGAAGCTATCGATAATCTATACCTAGCAATCGACCAAAGCGTTTGGCCTAAAGCGCTTAAAGTAACGACTTCCACTGGAGTAACACAGCTTAAGCAACATGAATCGATACGTTCTGCAATTAAACGTGCAGACAAGGCACTCTACCAAGCGAAAGACAACGGACGAAACCAAGTCGCAAAGTTGTACTAAAGCTCCCTTGACTAGACTGCAGTTACATATTCAACTCTCTGCCAATACTCAATCAAGACGCCATTAATACCCTATCGATATCTACTCTCCATTTAAGCAACCGTTAGATTTTCAACGCTGACTAAACAAGCCAAAAGCTTTGCTGCCTCATTAGGATTCTAATCGTTTACGCCTATAGGCACGCTCACCATCGGTAACAACACATTCTGTAGTAACGCCATTAATCGCATTCTCAGGTTATATGTATCGTTTCTAAGCTTCCTAACTACTTGTTTATCTGGCTAGTAAAAGCTTTCTCTAAGCAGTCGTAAGTCACTCGCGGTATCGATTTTGAACATTACCGTAGTAACTTATCTCGCGCTGCTCTTCGAGGAAATCCTTATTATTCTGCTCCCGTCACGCTTCCAATCACGTACTCTTATCCACTAAAAATGGAAGTCACAACGTCACTAGCCTTAAAAAACGCCATAGATTTAACCACTTAGACACGGTGACATAAATACTGACACTCAAAATGATAGTTGTATTGCTTTTAGAGCTTACTGTAATTTAATTACAATCAGAAGCCAAGAAAAGCCTGATAAGTGGATTACTCCAACGTAACTTACTGAATAAACGGTATTTAATGGTTTTGAATAGATCGGGGTTTAGGGTAAATAAAGAGTTGGTATGTACGAGATAATATACTAGAGGGCAATATATTTAGTTATAGTGCGCTAGGGTGTTAAAAAAGAAGGGCTAATGCCCTACTCTTCTTTATTACTCATTTCTTCACGAATTTGCTCAGCAACGATTTTGATAGCTTGTGCTGTGCTGATGCCCTGGGTCATCATTTCTTGAATTCGCTCAACAGCTTTCTGCTGTTCTTCGTGAGAAAGGGTTGGTAAGTCGTTTAGCATAGTCTGCTCCTTTATTTAGGAGCAGAACTATATAAGGACTGTTAGTAACTAGCAAGGAAATTGATTGATGCACCCATTGCATTTTCATTTGTGTAGTTAGCACTTAAATCTAACTGGAACAAATTGAGTGGCGACAAACCAATACCTGCAGTGACTGTACCTTCTGAACCAGAGTATGCCAAATTCTTGTAGTACCCTGCCCTTAGCTGTAGCTGACGCAGAACATCAACTTCTGTACCAACGCGAATCATCTGTTCATTATCTTTGAACGAAGTAAACTTTTCGGTTTCATTTAAGTCATAGTCGACACTAAGCGTGAAGTAGTCCGCTACGATACCAGCACCTACGGTATATACTGGCTCTAGTTTGTAAGTGTATTGACCACCAACTTTATGAGTGGCACTTGTAGTAGTACTTTTTAGCGTTTGAGAGTTATCTTTGGTAACGATATCTCTAGACACCAAATTAACTGCAGAAACACCTATTCTAAATGGACCAGTGAACCAAAGCACACCCGCGTCCATATTAAATGAAGTGTCACCTTGGCCATCATCTTTTGCATCAGACAGGTCGTAACTCTTCACCGAACCTACATAATTATATGTATAAATACGCTGAAGTTTAGGCGTAATACCAAATGAAATATGCTGCCCCATAAAAGTCTGGTATTTACCCAGAGTCAAACCAACTTCGGTAACACCAATAGCAACGGCTTCTACCGTCGACAACTCAAGTTTATCGGCATCTGTCGCTGCTGTTTCACCGTAAACATTTGGTGTAGCGAACGATTCTGTATAGGCTTTACCGAAAAGGTTTGCCGCTATAAATTGATTTGGGATAGCGAATGCGACAACACCACCAAGTTCAATATTTGCTTGGTTACCATCGAGTTTTTTAAGAGCTGCGTCTAAATCTTCGGTCGTTGTTGCTGCCAGAGCGTAATCAATATTTGATTTCATGTCTTGGGGGTCATTATAACTACCACCAAAACTTGGTGTGATCATACCCATATCATCGTTACGACGATAAATAGCAACAAGTGCTGGGTTATAGAATGGAGCTGTTAGGAAGTTTGCTGAAACAACACCAACACCACCCATCGCATCACCACGCGCTTCAATGGCGTAGTTTGCTGCTGAAAGAGGAAGACTGGCGAATGCAATTGATGCTGCGAGTAGTTTAGTTGTATTTTTCATGCCGTTTATCTTTGTTAGATCCCTTACATTGTTAACGGCTCAATTCTAAATTACTTTAGCTACTCTTCGCTAGAAATATCATAAGTTTTACTGATAGTTTGTGCTTGCTCTATCGCTATGTCACCTTGCCAGCGCGAATGTACCATTGATACAGCTAAAACATAACGATCATTGGGCAGTTCTTCACCCGTTAAATTAGTCGGATAATCGGATTCATAACTTTTACCCCACACCTGCTTATATCGTTCATCGACATAATCGTACAAACCTACGTCTAGCTTTGGTAATGGGCAGTATGGGTTCAGCAGTGCTTTTTTATCGATCAACCAAGAGTCTTTAGATGCCCAACGAACTTGTTGACGCATAACCACTTCACCAAGAATGACCCAAGTGCTCCAGGAGTTACCGCTATTTCCTTTTACAGTCAGGCGATAAAGTCCGGAATCAAGTTGAGACGCTAAGCTATAACGTTTGCTGTATACGCTCACTGAAGTGTTATTGATTACCGGGTTGCCTTTGGTGAACTCACTGTCAGACGAAACGACCTTGTCGACCCACTTCTCAAAGGTGATGTCTTGGATGTTGCTTTCCGATTCAACATCAATAGCCACGCGGAATGTTTCCCTGCCTGGGCTTTGAATAATGTGTCTTTTCACGACGACCGAGCTGATCCAATCCGGTAACGTTTTTTTTGTAAGCGTTTTACCACAATCCTTGTTCAATGCTTGATCGAACAGTTGATTGAGATGATCTTCGCGAGATTGCGAAGCATTGATTTGCCAAACTTCCACCAATGAATCAAACATCAATGCTAAATCATTATCTAGCAGGTGCTTGTGCACTTGTGTCAGCGCATCACTGTCCTTAAACCAATCGGCTGCATGTGCAGTATTGATGACACTTGATAAAATGAGTAGTGGAAGTAAGGCTTTTTTCATTACGCTTTCATCTTGTAGCCAACGCCACGTAAGGTTTCAATTTCTAAACCTGGCAACTTCTGTCTTAGTTGCAGAACGTGCGTATCTACAGTACGAGTTGTTGGGAAGTGGTTGTAACCCCAAACGTGGTCTAGTAGCTCATCACGAGTAAACACTCGACCAAGATTACTTGCCAAGAATAATAGTAAATCAAATTCCGTACGCGTTAACGTGACTTCCAGTTCGTTAAAAAACACTTCACGTGTTGCTTTGTCAATTACAAGGTTTTGAGCCATCACTTTTGATGCATCTTGATCTTCAGCATCAGGTAGGCGTAGCTGTGCACGGATTCGAGCAAACAGTTCAGCTTCTGCAAATGGTTTCGTTAGGTAATCGTTCGCACCTGAGTCTAAGCCGGCTACTTTATCTTTTACTGTAACGAGCGCCGTAAGTAATATTACTGGGATGTCTTTCTTTTTCTTCCAACCTGGAAGTGAATCTACTGAGTCGCCATCAGGAAGTTGACGGTCTAGAATCACAAGATCCGCTTGTTCCCAATAGCCTTCAACTTCAGAGATCAGCTCGGCATGTAAACATTCATATCCAGCTTGCTCAAGGCTAACTAATAAACCGTCAGCTAAATTTTTATCGTCTTCAACGAGAAGCAATGTCTGTTTCACAAGGTATCTCCAAAATAAATGTTGTTGGGGGGCCGATAAGCGTCATGTGACCGCCCATTTTTCCGACCATAGATTCTACTATCGTCAGACCTAAACCGAGTCCACTCTTACTTACGAATGGCTTTCTTAGTTGCCCCCAATCTTTGCGAGACAAGTCTCCATTATCTATAACTTTGAATGTCAGCTTCTTG
This sequence comes from Vibrio sp. 10N.261.46.E11, assembly GCF_041472735.1. NCBI lineage: Bacteria > Pseudomonadati > Pseudomonadota > Gammaproteobacteria > Vibrionales > Vibrionaceae > Vibrio > Vibrio sp. 10N.261.46.E11. The sequence continues at coordinate 46,622 of NZ_JBFRQW010000009.1, read as the reverse complement.
TCAGAAGTATTCAGTTCTAGTATCACCGGGGCAACGCCGTATTTCACGGCATTTCTGATCAGGTTATCGATACACGTTCCTAACCAATATACGTTTACTTTTGCAGCAATATCTTTGTTTACGCGCAGTTCAATGCCCGGTGCAAAGTCTTCTTCAACTTTGTATTCAAGCCACTCTTCAACACTTGGCACCCACTCTGTTGCAAGCGGTTGGTTGTCTGATTGCAAATAGTCTTTACTTGCTTCTGCCAACTGCCTTAAACGGCGTGTATCTTCACACAATCGACGAAATTCATCATATACCGATTCTGGCAAGTGTTCGAACTCTCGCCTAAACCCTTCAACCGTCAATGACAAACTCGCAATCGGCGTTCTTAATTCATGCGTTAGAATTTGAAGAACCAGCATGCGGCTCTTCATCTCTTGTTTTTTACTGTTCCAACGGTAAACCGCCCACCCCAACACGAGTAGGATATTGGCAATCACCAAAATAAACATGGCGATCTGCAGAAGCTCTGAATGATCTTCTATTTCCCAACACACATTGCCGCGCTGGACGAAACAGCTGTTGCCTTCTGAGGACAAACTAAAGGATAAGCCCGCGAGCGTAGCGTTTTCGTTCCAAACTGATTCTTTATACAGGTAATATCTATCACCGCGCTTGACCCACATTTCATCAAGCTCAACAAACATACTCGCACCCGCTAGCAAAGCTGTTATGGCTTCGTTGTCCATCTTCTGTAGACGAGACAGTAGTTCATCGTGTTCGGTGTTCGGTCGCTCTTGAATGTGCATGTAGCGCTTCAACGAGTCAAATTTCTCTGGGTATAACTCGACGTAGCGTGCGGCATATGAACCGCCACCAGGATGAATCAAACCACTTCGAGTAAACCAACGATCAGAAAGTTTAGTTCCTTTACACATTGCACGAGTAAAGACCAAAGGCTCGGTTATTAGAGGGCTTAAGGGCAACTTTCCGCTGCATGTTTTTGATAACCGGTATAAGCGTTGGATGTCTTTTAGTGGGTATTCAGCAGTTTGCGGCAGCATAGAAGACGGCATGATCAAGCGAGTCGGGTAATCAGCCTGAAGCAGTCGAATATCATAAGATTCAATTGCCATTTCATGATCAAAAAGTTTAGTGAAGTTATCGATACGCTCAGGTAAAGAGTCAGCAAACGCGTTCACTGAAACTGATAATGTAGCGATAAGCAGAGTAAATGTTCTTTTGATGATCACAAACCAACGCAAATTCATATAGATCAATCAAATATATACCATTCGTTATCAAAGATAAATTTATAACCGCATGAAAAACCGTGCGGATGACGAGTTATAGCGACAATTTCGATCATATTAGGGCTATGTTGCACAGCTGTACTCACTAATCGTTTGAGTCGTTATAACTTCATTCAAATGAGTTTTACGTCCGTCTATCGGACTGTGCTTATTGCTTATTACTTATCGCTTTAGGGCACAGTCACTTTCAGATGATCAAAAAAAGGAGCTCTAATGAGCTCCTTGTTTAGTTATGACTTAATGCTTAGGCTTAGGCTTAGAAAATACTAAAAAGTGTTTCCTATAGATGTTCTAAAATGCCTAGGCAGCTCTGTTTCGCATCACCGAATAGCATCTCCGTGTTCTCTTTGAAGAACAGTGGGTTTTGCACACCTGCGTAACCTGTGTTCATCGAACGTTTGAATACGATAACATTCTGAGCATTCCAAACTTCAAGTACTGGCATGCCAGCGATTGGGCTGTTTGGATCTTCAAGTGCTGCAGGGTTGACGGTGTCGTTTGCACCGATAACCAAAACAGTATCGGTCTCGTTGAAGTCATCGTTTAGTTCGTCCATTTCAAGAACGATATCGTAAGGTACTTTTGCTTCAGCAAGCAGCACGTTCATGTGACCCGGTAACCTACCAGCAACTGGGTGGATACCAAATCGAACATTGATGCCCTGCGCTCTTAGCTTCTCAGTGATTTCGTGCACTGGGTACTGAGCTTGAGCTACTGCCATGCCGTATCCAGGAGTGATGATGACTGACTTCGAGTTTTTCAACATGTCAGCCACATCTTCAGCTGATGTTTCTCGGTGCTCACCCTGTTCTTCATCGCCATCAGACGCAACCACGTCTTGACCGAATCCACCAGCAATAACGCTGATGAAAGAGCGATTCATCGCCTTACACATGATGTAAGAAAGAATCGCACCTGACGAACCAACCAATGCACCTGTTACGATAAGCAGATCGTTCGCAAGCATGAAACCTGCTGCTGCTGCTGCCCAACCAGAATACGAGTTCAGCATAGAGACAACCACTGGCATATCTGCGCCACCAATCGATGCCACTAGGTGGTAACCGAATGCGAATGCGATAAGAGTCATCACCATTAGCGCGAACATACTGCCGTCCGCTTTGACGAACATGATCATCAGTAGTGTAGAAACTACGATCGCCGCAAGGTTCCACTTATGCTTATGAGGAATGTTCAATGCAGACGAAGAGATAACGCCGCGAAGCTTACCAAACGCAACAATAGAACCCGTGAACGTCACCGCACCGATAAACACGCCAAGGAACACTTCCACTAGGTGGATAACGTGCTCTGCATGAATATCAGCAGGGTTAAGTGACACAGCAGCAGGTGGATCGATATAGCTGTTGTAACCCACAAGTACCGCTGCCATACCTACGAAGCTGTGCAGAATTGCCACCAGCTCAGGCATTTCAGTCATTTCGACTTTTCTTGCGTAGTGGATACCAATACCACCACCGATCACCATAGCAATGATGATCCATACAATACCTGCAGAATGTGGGCCAAAGATCGTCGCGATCAACGCGATTGCCATACCCGTGATACCGTAATAGTTACCTACGCGCGCAGATTCCTGTTTCGACAACCCAGCCAAGCTCATAATAAAGAATACAGCAGCCACAATATAAGCTGCTTGTACTAATCCTTCAGACATCTGTCACTCCTTAGTCTTTACGGAACATTTCAAGCATACGTTTGGTTACGGTAAAGCCACCAAAGATATTGATACTTGCAATTAATACGGCAATAAATGATAAGAACGTGACAACGCCACTTCCTTGTCCTATTTGTAATAGTGCGCCTAATACAATGATCCCTGAGATCGCGTTAGTTACCGACATCAAAGGCGTATGCAGAGAATGGCTTACATTCCAAACGACGTAATAACCTACCACGCAAGCGAGAACAAAAACGGTAAAGTGAGATAAGAACGCAGCCGGAGCAACCGACGCTACCCAAGCGAATGCACCAACAGCAACCACCATACCCGTCACTTTCTTAATTGGAGAAACAGGTTCTTCAACTTTAGGCTCGGGTTTCGCCGCTTTTGGCTTAGCTTGTTGTGGTTGAGCTGAAACTTGAATTGGTGGTGCAGGCCAAGTGACCTCACCCTCTTTAACCACAGTAACACCACGCAGAACGACATCTTCAAAGTCGATATTGATGTTGCCATCTTTCTCTTTGCAAAGCAGTTTCAGCAGGTTAACTAGGTTCGTTGCATACAGTTGAGATGATTGAGTCGGTAGTCGACCAACCATATCTGTGTAACCGACCACCTTCACGCCGTTAGCCGTTGTAATGACTTGATCCGCAACGGTGTATTCACAGTTACCGCCATTTGCAGCAGCAAGATCCACAATCACACTACCTGCACTCATACTGTCTACCATCTCTTTGGTAATCAGCTTAGGTGCTGGGCGACCTGGGATCAGTGCCGTTGTAATGATGATATCGACATCTTTTGCTTGAGCTGCATAAAGTTCTTCAGCTTTCTTATTGAATTCTTCAGACATCTCTTTTGCGTAGCCGTCGCCTGCGCTGGTATCTTCCTTGAAATCCACTTCCAAGAATTCAGCGCCCATAGACTCGACTTGCTCTTTTACTTCAGGACGAACATCGAACGAACGAACTATCGCACCTAAGCTGCCTGCAGCGCCAATTGCCGCTAAGCCAGCAACACCCGCCCCAGCAACCAGTACCTTCGCTGGTGGAACTTTGCCTGCCGCCGTAATTTGACCCGTGAAGAATCGACCAAATTCATGCGCCGCTTCAACCACAGCACGATAACCCGCGATGTTAGCCATAGAACTCAATGCATCTAGTGCTTGAGCTCTTGAAATACGAGGTACGGAATCCATCGCCATCACGTTGATGTTACGAGTGGACAATTGTTCCATTAATTCTGGGTTCTGAGCTGGCCAAATAAAGCTGACCAATGTTGCGCCATCTTTAAGAAGATCAATTTCATTTTTACTTTCGTCAACGATCGGAGCGTTAACTTTAAAAATAATATCGGATTTCCAAGCTTCATCTGCGGTGACAACTTTTGCTCCAGCTTGTTCATAAGCTGCATCTTCAAAACTTGCTAACGCACCTGCTTGTGATTCAACACAAACTTCAAATCCTAATTTTAGAAGCTGTTCTACCGATTTCGGCGAAGCAGCAACTCGCGTTTCACCTGCGAGTGTTTCTCTTGGTACACCAATTTGCATAGCTATTCCTTGACTATTGGCACGAATGACTTATTCGTTTGTATCTAACGACAACTAATACTTCAAGTGTTTTATTCAAAGAACAGAAAAAGTTATTACTTATAACGATTTGGATGGAATTGGAGCACTTCATTTGAAGAAATGACGCCTCTTTTGAGCCAAGAGGTCAAACCACTTGCAAATATTCCTTTAAATAACAACCTACTAGCTGTTCTTTGTTCCTAAAACTAAAAAGAGCTTTCAGCATATACACTGAAAGCTCTCTAAATTATGACCAACATCAATTCTAACCCTATTTGGTTAGCTAAAAATGCTATCGCCCATTTGGTCGATGAACATCTGCGATTTTTTAAGCATCAGTTCATCGGCATCTTGTTTGTTTGAAACAACATCTGAACGAATAAAACGATGGGTTTTGATTTCACCATCAAATTCTTTCTCGATTCGCCCAGCTACACGGTATTGACCAGATTCTGCAATGGCATCTTGATAGATATTGAAACCTTTATATTCAACTGGCTCAATTTCTACTTTTTGTTCGGTTTTTTCTTTGCCACTAAATAATCTAGAAAAGAATCCCACGTTTTTACTCCTTAAATGACCGCATTAACCGTAAACTATCATGACTGTTTGTCGCTCAACAATGGCTTTTCATACCATTGCAATTCTACGTCATCATCAAAATTATGTTGACTAAAGATTACGGGCACATTGTCGTCTCGCTCACGTCTTCTGTCGTCAATGATCATACTTTCTGCATTTTTGACCGCGATCTCACTATTTCGTTTATACAGTACCAATTTATCCTCTGGTAATGCCGAGAGAAAATCGACATCGAAGCGAATATAGATTGGCTTAAGCTGACCTAAAGCCAAACACGCAAGATCGGCTAGCTGCTCGTTGGTATAGCCAGAAACATACTCCTCTGTGGCTAATACATTTCCCACCAAAGTTTCCATATAGTTATGAACATCGACACTTATTTGCATAGTACACCTCCATGTTTAGCGGTTGTTTCTATTTCAATCGTTGCTGCAGCTAATCATTGTTGTGACTAATCGCCGCTGTAGCTAACCGCTTCTGCAGCTAGTCGTTACAACATCTGTCCATTGCTAATTAGGTGCTCATCGACCTCTTAAGAACAAACTATCTAAATCTAGTTAAGTAGCAATAACAACTGTTTCATTTATCATATATACTGTGTAGCTCGTTATATGATTAATAGCAACTCAAATACATATAAAATCGTTGTACAATTATCGAGCTATGATCATGTTTTTGCTATAATTTAATGAAAAAGCTTGGCAATTGTTTGTTTAACCGTATCCTACGTATAAAATTAAATTATAAGATCATCATTATAGTTAGGCTCACCACATAAATGACATCTTCTTTCGTCACGTCGAGCATGTTTCGATTTTGCTTTCCCTTATTTTTATTGGCAATATTACTTGCAGGTATGAACAACGTCATTCTCGTGACGGAGTCAAACTTAGGGTTTGCTAGCAACCTCCCATATATTTTATTGAGCGTTGCGGTTTTGTTGTGCCACACATTTAAGCAAGGTCGTATGGCCATGGTGTCTCTAACCATGCTCGTCGCATACCTCATCATCCAAGTTCGCTTACAAACGCCACTCAACACGGGCACCACTCTATTAGAACTGTCCCTGTTAACCGCTTTAGTTCCTGTAACCTGCTTACTGGTGTATGCCTTCCCAGATAACGGCGTTAACTCAAAATCCATGTTCCTATATGCTTTGGTTCTCGTTCTGTTTACGGTATGGGCGCAATTAATTGTTTCTCACTTCCAATCTGGTGGGTTTGAGTCATGGAGCGAGGGGCTTCTGTTTATCGTTAGCGGGTTCTCGCGGCTGCCTTTTGTTTTGGCGTTATATAGCCTTTGCTTACTTGGCCTGACTTCAATGTTGGTTCTGGTATACAACCGCGCGATTGATGTTGTCGTATACAGTGCAATTTTACTGTCTTCTTGTACGTTCATATTTTTTGATGTGCAATACATCTCTAGTACGATGTTCTCGCTGTCTGGCACGTTGTTCATTATCTATGTAGTCTCAGCTAGTCATGATATGGCCTTTAATGACCGCTTGACTAACATTCCAGGTAGACACGCACTAGAAGTAGATATGAAGCACTTGGGGCGTAAATACTCAATGGCGATGGTTGATATCGACCACTTCAAGAAATTTAACGATACCTACGGACATGACATTGGCGACGATGTGTTGAAGTTGGTAGCACGTATATTGAGTGAAACAACCGGTGGTGCAAAAGCTTATCGCTATGGTGGTGAAGAGTTTACGATTATTTTTAAAGGCAAATACTCGGAACAGGTTAAAGAACACCTGCAGGCTCTCATTTCCGAAGTACAAAACTACGATATGACGATTCGAAATAGCAACGATCGCCCTGACGACCATGAAGTCGGCATTAAAAAGCGTGGTCAGATTAATAAAACAACTGAAGTCGTAAACGTAACGGTGAGTATTGGGCTGTCTGATAGTAGAACCACTAAACAACCCGTAGAAGTATTGAAACTTGCCGATAATGCCCTGTACAAAGCAAAAGAAACTGGCCGAAACAAGCTGTGTGTCGATAGTTAAAGACGTTGAAAGTCTTGGAATGTAAAGCTCTGAACATCGTAATTTAACGGTGTGAACATCGAAAGCGTTGGTGCTTAGACTAGTCTTGGTTAAAGAAGATGACTAGGCTCCCTCCTTTCAAACTACTTCCGTAATTGATAGTAAACCCTATTCCTATATTGTCGACCCAGTCATTAAACAGATTGGGGTTAAGCAACCAACCTACACTACCTTCGTAGTAAGCATTGGTACCCATAGACACTATGGTATCACCACCAATATCGATTCTTCTTAGACTCGAATACATGGATGTAATGTTCTTATCCCAACGCACTAAGTCATAGAAAATCTTGGCTTCATTTGCGATATACCAACCTTCTGGGTGACCAATATTACCGTTATTGGCTTCTCCCCAACCTATACCATTAAAGTAATGCCAACTGGTACTGAGTTTATATTTACCCCAGTCATTCTTATCTTCAAACATCAACTTTATCTTAGGCTCTATTATGTATGCCCAAGCATCCGTGTTCAGATAAAGACCATCCAGTTGACCTTGAATTGGTGCAAGCAACGAAGAACGATATTCAAAATCGTTTCGATAATAGGAAATATGGTTACCAATTGCAGAACTAAAACTCCAGTATTCGTTCAACTGGGATACGTTCGCATACTCAACGTAACCAGAAACAACAGACTCTTTTTGAAAGTCGCTTATCGTTGAACTGGCATATTGAACATCCTTCTCTATCCGCAACGCAGATAAACGAAGTGTTACTTCTTGATGGTTGTCTTCAATATAACTTGGCACTTCAAAGGTATAAGGAAGGCTGAGGGACGCGATATTTTGTCGGCGACTTACTGAGTCATTAGAGCCAATATCTTCATTGTCCAAACTAAAGACTTTGTTGGGATCAAAATTATTTATGCCAAAGGTAAACACATCCGTATCATTGAGCAAAACACTCGTTGCGAAGGTTTGTTCAATGTCTTTCCTGACCAGTTCAGAGAGCGAAGCTGCGTTAACAGCAGTTGGAGACACGGAAACAAACAGAGTTAATACAAGACCTTTGTTTGAGTTAGTCATGACGAATGACTTGGAATGCTGCATTTCTTTTATCACTTAAGTCACTTCCTAGCTTATAAGCTACTAGAAGTATAATTCAGGTTACTACCGAAGCTCGTCAACTATTGCTCAAGCTCCATAATATCGCGTTGTATGTAGGTATTTCTTCCACTTTGCTTGGCCTGGTACAGTGCTTGGTCAACCTTTTCGTAAATAGAAGCGATAGCCTCACCCCCCTCAGGCACGAATGACAACACGCCTTGTGACGCTGTCACCCTGTCAGATACTGCTGAGTAGTCGTGGACGTAGTTCATTTGATGCAGTGCTTCTTTTACACGATTGGCCTGTAAATTAGCCGCGGAGCTGTCGGTATCACTCAGAATGATGACGAACTCTTCGCCGCCGTAACGTCCAACAAACTCTCCAGCTCGAACAAAGAGCTCTTTCAAAGTATTGGCAAGCCCTTGTAGGCACTTATCCCCTTGAATGTGGCCATAGTTATCGTTGTAAGGCTTAAAGAAGTCAACATCGAGTAGTATAACGGTCATGGATATATTACGTCGTCCGTGCCACGCAATGCTCTCTTCAAGCTTAGTATCCATATATCGACGGTTGTACAATTTGGTTAGGCCGTCTTCGTTGGCTTGTTGTTGCAGGAGTATATTCAGTTCTTCGAGTTTGGCGGTACTCTGTTTTAACTCTCGTCTCATGTGCGCAATACGCTGCATAGCAATCAACTTAGAATTGAGAACCACTTTATTGACCGGCTTGATAAGGTAATCATCACCACCAGCATCAATCGCTTTGGCGATCATTTCTGGCTCTTCATGACCACTCAAGAAGATGATAGGCACCCACTCTGGGAATTGTAGACGAACCTCGTTAGCGACCTCAAAACCGTCCATGTCTGGCATGCTTATATCTAGTAATACAAGTTCAGGATCAAAATCAGAATAGACGTTCAGGGCTTCTTTTCCGCTACCGACAGCTTCCACGATATGACCCAGTTGCTTGAGTCGAATAGCAAGTTGCATCCTGTCTAGTTGAACATCATCAACCAGCAATATGCGCATCGAAGATCCCTTTTCTATCATCACATCACCTTTATCTAGTGTTGAATATTCAAAGTAGCTCAAATTTGGGCTTAAATCATGCCCTAATCTCTATATTATATTGACTTTTTTACAGATCTTTTTAGCATTGTTTCTTTTTAAAGAGAAATACTATGTCAGACGCTACAAACAACGAAGTACAAGAAATCGATTTAACCACTATCTCACCAGAGCTTCGCCAAGTTATCGAATTTGATGAAGTGCCTAAAGAGATGCACAACATGGTTATTTCTATTCATGAGGTGTCTGAAGAAGCAGTGCGTGAAACTTGGAGCAGCCTTCCAGCAAGCGCACAAAATGTTTTGGACAACTTCGAGCAATTCCACGCTCTAATCTCTGTTAGCCAAGCTTTTGCAGGCGTAAACATGATGGAAGAGTTCCCTACTCTTAAACTTCCAGAAGGCATGACTGACGAAGAAAAAGAAGAGTACCGAGCTCAACTGCTAGACCAAATTTTACATAACTGTGTAAAAGACATGGCTAAGCAAATCAAGAAAGCGCGTCGTGATGCGATCTTGAAGCGTGATTTTAAAGAAGTTTTCATCCGATAAGCCATTCATCTCACCTAAATTTAGGTTGAGTGCTTAACGAAAACTTAATGATTAAGCCGTATGTTGCTTCAACAAGCGGCTTTTTTGTACCTGTTGCTTTTTCTATACGTTCTTTTTCTGCTCGCTTCTTCTATTATTCGAACGTAACGTCTGGTTTCTTGTTAGTGCAGGGATTCTCATTGTGGCTCTTATCGTTCTAACTTTTCTCATTGTACGAAATATGCACAAACACTCATACAGTATGACGCAAAACTGGCAGTTATACCGTATAAAAATGACGCATGTAGTCATTTATGGAATCAAGATCGAGTCACAGAATCAAGATCGAGTTTTACCCTTTCTAAAATGAAACCAAAAACCAAGTACGTCGTGGGATCTTAACGTGTTACCACTAGATCTTAATGTATTACCGCTAGATCTGAATATCTTATCGCATGAGCTTGATCCATAAACTTAGTGCATAAGCTTAGTGCGTTATCGCGATATCTCTTTGCGCAACACTCACGCCTTTAATTTGTGCGTAGACACGTTGTCCAATTTCTAAGTTCAGCTCATCCAGCGCCCACAATGTAATGGTTGCCCATAGGTAGCATCCGGCCTCAAGTTCTAACTCGACAGCAACGCTTTGCTTATTCGAGCCTTGTTGGTGCGTCTCTACCCTTTTAATAGTGACAGGAAGGATATTACGTATCGAAGTGCCTTGCGGCTGCTGTAGCGTGATGGAGACATCATTTGCCCTCACTTGCAGCCTTACCGTAGTGCCAAGCTCGCTCGACACCTTTTGAACCCAAAGTGACGTTGATTTACCTAACGTTAGACGTGACAACGCATAATCATCATTATGTTCCGCTAATGTCGCTTCAAACAACGAACTTTGCTCTGAAAAAGATTGCCACGGTTGCATGGCTCTCGATGCCCATACCTCTTCCGTCATCCCCGATGAAATAACTTTACCTTGATCAATGATCACAAGGTGATTTGCCAAGCGTAATATTTCATTGAGGCTATGGGTGACATAGATAATCGGTATTTGAACGGTTTCAGATAAGTTTTCCAGAAACGGCATTACTTCACGCTTACGAGGTAAGTCCAGAGACGCCAATGGCTCATCCATCAATAGAATGCTGGGCTTAGACAACAGTGCGCGGCCAATCGCAACACGTTGCTTCTCCCCCCCAGACAAGCGGGCTGGATAACGATCAAGCAGCGAGCCCAACGATAGCAGCGAGACTATTTGATCAAAGTGCACGTTATCGACGCATTTCATGCCGTACTTTAAATTCGCAGCTACCTTCATGTGCGGGAACAATCGCGATTCTTGGAACACATAACCAACGTTGCGTTTATGGGTTGGCAAATTAATGCCATTGCGACTATCAAACAGAGTGGTTCCAGATACGCTGATCAAGCCATTATCTGGTTGTTTGAGACCACTAATGGCATTGATAAGTGAGGTTTTACCTGCACCAGAACGACCGAAAATTGCCGTAATACCAGTACTCGGCAATTCCAAGTCAATATCAAAAAACGTTTCACCAAGCTGTTGCTGATATTGGAGTACCAAAGCGCTCATGCGACTCATGCGTTGCCCCCCAAACGTTTTGCTGACTTTTTGTTGAGCCATTCAGAAAGCATCAGTGAACTCAGTGCGATGACAATAGAAATGACACACAAACGAGCCGCTTCCATTTCCGCTCCAGGGGTTTCAATAAAGGTATACATGGCTAAAGGAATGGTTTGAGTTTCTCCAGGGATATTAGAAACGAAGCTGATGGTCGCACCAAATTCACCCAAGCTTCTAGCAAATGAAAGCATGGTGCCAGTAATGATCCCTGGGAGCATCAGAGGCAAAGTGATGGTGAAAAACACACGAAGAGGTGAAGCGCCCAATGTGGCTGCGGCCTCTTCCAGTTTACTGTCTACGGTTTCTAGGCTCAGGCGAATAGAGCGAACCATCAATGGCAGCGCGACAACAACACACGCGAGTGCCGCGCCCTTCCAGCTAAAACTGAATACAATACCAAACACGTCATTAAGCCAAGAGCCAATAACGCCTTGTCTGCCCATCATCACTAGTAGTAAATAACCAATAACCACGGGGGGAAGCACCAAAGGCAAATGAACAATACTTTCTACAATGCTTTTGCCCAAAAATTGTTTCTTAGCAAGCAACCATGCTAAGCCGATACCGATAGGAATAAGCCACAAGATGGCAAACCCAGCGACTTTCAAGCTCAGCATTAACGCTTGGTATTCGTATTCCGATAAATACATCATTTAGCGCACTTCAAATCCAAAACTGTTCAAGGTGTTCTTCGCTTTTTCGCTCTTTAGGAAAGTATAGAACTGTTCTGCGACGACTTTATCACTCAATTTTGCTACAGGGTAACGTATTGGTGTATGTAGATCGGCTGGGAACGTAGAGACCAAATTTACTTCTTTAGAAAGCAACGCATCTGTTTTGTAGACAATGCCAAGCTTAGCTTCACTGCGCTCCACCAAAGCCAATGCCATACGAACATTGTTACTTGGTGCCAATCGAGTCTTCACATCATCCCATACACCTAACGTTTCTAGCGCTTCTTTCGCATAGATACCCGCAGGAACCGACATGGTGTTGCCAACTGCAAGTCTTTCATTCGTTAGAAGTTTTACCCATTGGTCACCGTTTGAGAGGTCCAAAGATATTGGCGTCTCTTTCGGGGAAATTAGCACGAGTCCGTTTTCGCACAAGTTTGTGACATTGTCACTAGAAACCAATTGACGATCGACTAAATGCGTCATCCATTTTTCGTTTGCCGAGATAAAAATGTCTGCTGGCGCACCTCGTTCAATTTGGCGCACCAAAGACGACGTGCTCGCATACACTGGAATAACATCGACAGAATGATCTTTCTCAAACTCTCCAACTAACAAGTTAACCGCGTTCGTCATAGACGATGCAGCATAAACTCGTAGTTTTTCAGCAGCCAAAAGATGAGTAGAACTCAGTGCTGAAACTAAGATAATAGTTAAAAGGATGACTCGTTTTTTCATTATTCTCATTTAATCTATTGTTCGTTTAAATTCTCGAGCTAACTTCTAAGTTGCGGCCTAAGCTGTTAATTCAGGCCAAAGCAGGTCAAGATTTAAATGCTCTTCGATGGCATCAGCGATTCGATTGATACCCAACTCTTTAAGCTGTTCATGGTCAATCGCTGTCACATCATTGGCGCCTGCCCACTCGCAAATAAGCGACAATGCATCACTGTTATCGAATACGCCATGTAAGTAAGTACCAAAAATTGAGTTATCTTGATTCACAGCACCATCAACACTGCCAGATTCTAAATGAACCGGTAAGGCCGTTTCATTGACATCAGTCCTACCTACATGGATTTCATACCCTTTTACTTGTGCAGTTTTCCCATCAAGTGTCATGGTTCCACACACATTAGTTAAAGTTTTCTGCTGTGTTAGTATCGTTTCAGTATCAAGATACCCCAACCCTTCACTGCTTCCAGGTTTCCCTTCAACGCCATCTGGATCGTGGATGATGTTCCCTAGCATCTGATAACCGCCACAAATACCCATCATCTTCCCACCCAAGCGAAGATGACGTTGAATATCTTTATCCCAACCTTGCTGTTTTAGGTATTCCAAATCGGCTCTTACCGATTTTGTTCCCGGCAATACAATCAAATCAGCGTTGTTCAGGCGCTCGCCTTTGCCTACGTAGCGTAAATCAATCGACGGATTAAGTCGCAGAGCGTCAAAGTCTGTATGGTTACTGATTCGAGTTAGTACAGGCACCACAATCTTGAGTTTAGCTTCTCCATCAGACTCTTGAGCAGAGGTTATCGCATCCTCCGCCTCCAAGTTAAAACCATGTAGATAAGGCAATACCCCGATCACAGGCTTACCGGTTTTCTCTTCTAACCAATCTAAACCCGATTGTAAAAGCGCAATATCACCTCTAAAACGGTTTATCACAAAGCCTTTTACGCGCGCTTGTTCAGATTCAGACAATAGAGCTAACGTGCCGTAGAGATGTGCAAAAACGCCGCCACGATCAATATCAGCAACGATGATCACTGGGACGTCTGCCTTTTCAGCAAAGCCCATGTTCGCGATATCGTTTTCTCGAAGATTGATCTCTGCGGGACTGCCCGCACCTTCAATCATCACGCTTTGGTATTCATCGGAAAGTCGATCAAACGAATCGATAACCGAATTCATCGCAACTTTCTTGTAGTCGTGATATCCGGTCGCTTCCATATTCGTCAGTGCTCTTCCTTGTAGAATCACTTGCGCGCCCGTATCTGAATTGGGTTTTAACAATACAGGATTCATATGAACGGTAGGCTCAATATTACAAGCTTGTGCCTGAACCGCTTGAGCACGACCAATTTCGCCACCATCTTTTGTCACTGCGCTATTTAGCGCCATATTTTGTGGCTTAAAAGGTGCCACTTTGATGCCTTTCCTTGCCAAAACACGGCATAAACCTGCCACCAAAACACTTTTTCCGGCATCTGACGTTGTCCCTTGAACCATAAGGGCGTTTAACGGTGATCGCATCTGTACTTAAATCCTTTATTTCTTAATTTTCAATTTATAGCTATGGGCAATATTTCTCTGCCTCCATCTTAACGTCATTGTCGTGTAGATGCTCAATAAAATGAATGGAAAATGAATGTGTTACTCACTCTGGATTCAACCCCAGTGTTGTTTAATAGCTCCATCGAAACGAAGCTTACAAACAAAATAAGCGCACTCACGAAAAGAAACGTTTCAAATTAAGAAAAACGTTTCAGTTGCGACTCTACTAGCAGACACCAGCATGTTCGCAGAGCAAGAAGCAATCGTAGATGGCAAGATTGTTCGTCAACTAAAGAACGATACGTTCGTATTCTCTGATGGTCAGAGTGAAATTCAAATCGAACTGGATGACGATATCCTTCTAGCGCAACCGCTCACCGCAGATACAAAAGTTCGTATATTTGGCGAATACGAAGGTGGTAAAACGCCAGAGATCGAAGTAGATCATATTCAAGTTTTGTAAGATACAAACTCCGTACCGTCGACTTCAAAGACATGATTTATAACAAATGGCCTGCATATTGCAGGCTTTTTTGCATTATAATGCCGGAAAATATAATTAATATGGAGTCACCATGCTAGGTAGCGCAAACAAGACGGTTCTTTTGGGGTTAGTTACACTGTGTTCATTCTCTGCGTATGCAAACAACTTTAACTACAATACATTTGAGCTACGCACAGGTATTAGCCCTAGTACATTTGGTGGCGAAGTCACAACAATGTTCACTCAAAACTCACACTTTGTTGCTCGAATCGATTCTGAATTTGAAGGGGATTGGGACGCGGCTGTAGGTATGGGGTTCAACGGCCCAATTAATCAGTTGGCTGATATTACTGGACAGATGTTACTGCACAACATCGAACGTAATGATGGTAACCACATTAAAACTGAAATCAATATTGGTTTAAGAGCTTGGTTGCTGGCAAACATTGAAGTTAACGCCCGCCTTGGTCAACTCGTCGACAGCGACGACACGAGTTCAATTGTCGGTGTAGGGGCTCGCTTCCACTCAACAGAACAGCTTTCAGTAGGTATTGACCTTCGAAATAACGGTACTTACGGCCACCAATTCTTAATGTCAGCTCGATTTGGCTTTTAAGTCTATTCAACACTTAAGATCCATCAGTGATCAAATGTTAAATTCGATTGTTTAAACGGTAACTTAAAGGCTAATGGTCTCGTGACCTATTGGCCTTAATGTCTGATTTTGCGCCTAAAAACTAAACATTTAGCTTAAAACCCTCGAAAACCACCCTTTCTCGTCACTTCCGTTTATAACTCATTTTTATACTATTCATTTATTGATAAAAATCAGTAATAAAATATCTTTACGGTAATACGGCGTACTGCTACTCTCTCGAAAATTTCTAAAAGAGTGATGTACCGTAAATGGGTGTTAGCAATATTTCAATCAAGAACAAATTAACATTGATGTTTGTTGTCATTATTTTCGCGATGACTATGATTCAGACTTATGTAACAGGTAAGCAACTTCTTAACGAAACCTATCGTTCCATTCAGCAGTATTCAAATACACTAACTGATACAACGGTATCGGGTATAGAAAAATGGATTAAAGGCCGAATTAACGTTGTAAATGCAGCGAAAAATTCATTTACTTTTACCGATGACCCAACCAGCTATTTAACTCAAAGTACGAGTGCTGGTAAGTTCCAAATTGCCTACGCTGGACTTTCTGACGGTCGCTTTCTTCTAGGTGGTGATTTGCCAGTACCGCAAGACTACGACCCACGTACTCGAGATTGGTACAAAGCGCCTATGGCGGCAGGTCAAACAGTCGTCACTGAACCCTATGTTGATGTAGCTACGAATGACCTAGTGGTAACAATTGCAAGCCCATTCAATACCAACGGGTTCTCTGGCGTTATTGGTGCAGACCTGAACTTAAACACCCTCATCAATGATATTGTAAGTATTGAGCAACCTGGTGTTTACGCTTTTCTTGTCGATGGTAAAGGTAATATTGTTGCCCATAGAGACCGTAGCCTAACGCTAAAGCCTGTTTCTAATATTTCAAACAACCTTTCTGCTCAGAAAATCAAATCACTTGCGCAAAACCCAGAATTTGAAGAGCTAACGATTAAAGGTACCGACTCCCTTCTTTCTGCTCAGAAAGTTCCTCATACAGACTGGTACTTCACTGTTGTTATCGATAAAGACCACTCTTTTGCTTCTTACTATTCATTAGTTCGTCAGTCGGTAATATTTGGTCTAATACAACTTGCTGTAATCGCATTTGTTGCGATGTTTATCATCAAGAAAGCACTGTCGCCATTAACGACACTAAGCTCGGCAATGGAAGCATTGTCCAAAGGTGACGGCGACTTAACACAGCGTATGACTGTTCATAGTAAAGACGAGATTGGCACCCTAGCGCATCACGTCAACGCGTTCATAGCAAAACTTCAAGAGATAGTGCGTGATATTGCGGGCTCTTCAAACCAGCTTAATCAGCAATCTGAAATTAGTACCAATGTCGCTCGTCAAACAAGTGAAGGTCTATCAGTCCAACTTCACGAAATTTCTCAGATTGCTACAGCCGTACATGAAATGTCGGCAACAGCAGAAGAAGTAGCAAACAACGCGCAAATGACGGCTGATTCAGCGATCAGTTCAACAGAAAATTGTGAACAAGGTAAGCAAGTGATCATTCGTAACCAAGATTCGATCACCAACCTTGCTCAGCAAGTTGAAAACGCTTCAGGGATCATTCAAGAAGTTGAGAAAAATGCGTTAGATATCAACACAATTCTTTCAACCATTTCTGATATTGCAGAACAAACCAACCTACTAGCCTTAAATGCAGCGATTGAAGCGGCACGTGCGGGTGAGCAAGGTCGCGGCTTTGCGGTTGTGGCAGACGAAGTCCGTGTTCTCTCTCAGCGTACTCATAGTTCTACCGACGAGATTCGCGAAATGATTGAGACTCTGCAGAAAAACAGTGTGAGTGCGGTTGAATCAATGCAACGTAGCCAAGGCTTAGCGCAATCAAGTGTCGATGATGCAAATAACGCAACGATTGCATTGGAAGAGATCGCGACATCGATTCAACAGATCTCGGAGATGGCTTCACATATCTCGAACGCAGCATCTGAGCAAAGATCGGTAACCGGCGAAGTCAGCAAGAATATTCAGTTAGTTAATGACGTATCAGAAAATATGTCTACCGAGGCTGATAATTCTCGTCACTTGTCTGAAGAGTTGCGCGGTATTGCGCAACAGTTGAATACTCAAGTTCAATTGTTTAAATACTAAACGTACGGATAACTCATTCTAATTCTTGAACGCGGTTAAACAATGTTGTTTAACCGCGTTTAAAATTAGAACCAACATCAGAACGACAAAAAGCCCCCGACCACTATTGTGTTCGGGGGCTTTCTTATTCTCATTACTTTCTTATTATAGTTAGCAAATAAACGGTTAGCTGCTAACCGTTTACCTATTACTAATTACTAATTACTAATTACTAATGCAACTATAGGTCAACCAATACGGTTATAGACCGACTAAGACTGTTATAAGCTAACCATCAGCATCTTTTTCTGATGATCCAAGTACTCTTCATAAGTACCTTGGAAGCTCACTAATTGTTGGTCTTTTACATCAATGATGTGTGTTGCTAGCGAAGAAACGAACTCACGGTCATGGCTTACAAAGATAAGCGTCCCCGTGTAAACCTTCAATGCGTCGTTCAGGGCTTGGATTGCTTCCATGTCCATGTGGTTCGTTGGTTCGTCCATCACAAGCACGTTGATGTCTTGCATCATTAGCTTGCCGAATAACAGACGGTTTTTCTCTCCACCAGAACAGTTACGCGCTTTCTTGTTCGCATCATCAGCAGTAAACAATAGACGACCTAGAATACCACGTACCATAAGATCATCGTGCTTCACTGTGCGCCATTGTGAGATCCAATCGAAGATACTCAGGTCGTTATCAAAGTCAGACGTGCTATCTTGTGGGCAGTAGCCTACTGATGCGTTTTCAGACCATTTAACGATACCTTCGTTTTGCTCTAGCTCTTGAACTAGGCATTTCAATAGTGTTGTTTTACCCACACCGTTCTCACCGATAACGGCAAGACGTGTACCCGCTTCAAGCAGCAAGTTACCACCAGCAAACAGTGTTTCGCCATCGAAGCCGTGACCAAGCTCTTTAAGTTCAAGCGCTTGACGGTGTAGTTTCTTGCCTTCACCAAAATCAATGGATGGGCTCATACGGCTTGATGACTTCACTTCATCAAGCGTGATCTTGTCCATCTTCTTAGCGCGAGAACTTGCTTGTTTCGCTTTAGATGCGTTCGCACCAAAACGGTTTACGAAGTCTTGCAGCTCGCTGATCTCTGCCGCTTTCTTAGCATTGCTCGCTAGAAGTTGGTCACGAATCAAACCAGACGCTTCTAAGAAGTACTCGTAGTTACCCGGGTAAACACGTAGCTCGCCGTAGTCAATATCCGCCATATGCGTACATACAGAGTTAAGGAAGTGTCTATCGTGCGAAATGATGATCATTGTACATTTACGCTGGTTTAGCTCTTCAGCAAGCCAGTTAATCGTGTGAATGTCCAAGTTGTTGGTTGGTTCATCAAGAAGCAGGATATCTGGGTTTGCAACCAGTGCCTGTGCCAATAGCACACGCAGTTTCCAACCCGGAGCAACTTGTTGCATCAGGCCGAAGTGAAACTCTTCTTCAATACCCGCTTGGATTAGGATATCACCAGCGCGGCTTTCTGCTGTGTAACCATCCATTTCCGCGAATTCACTTTCAAGCTCAGCGACTTTCATACCATCGTCTTCGCTCATTTCTGGCAAAGAGTAAATACGGTCACGTTCTTGTTTTACTTCCCACAGTTTTTTGTCACCCATGATTACTACATCGATAACGCTGTACTGTTCAAAAGCGAACTGATCTTGGCTTAGCACACCCAGTTTTTCTCCAGGAGTGATCGAAACGTTGCCCGAGCTTGGCGTCAATGCGCCACTTAGGATTTTCATGAACGTTGATTTTCCGCAACCATTGGCGCCGATCAAACCATAACGGTTTCCGTTACCAAATTTAGCAGAGATGTTTTCAAACAGCGGCTCTGCGCCAAATTGCATTGTGATGTTCGCGGTAGATATCAAAGAACTAATTCCTAAGCGTGTACTGACAGATAATTATTTGGCTATTTCAATTAGCCAAAATAAGAAGTACGAAAGTATGGATTAAACATAAAACGAAGCGCGGATTATATAGAGATCAGGATCACATTGTCGAGGTTAAACAGTGAACAAGTGAAGAACCACGCACAATAAAGTGTATTTCGTCGTTTATTACGTCATAAAAAGAAAAAATCCCCGCTAATTCCATTAGTAGGGATTCCATTTCTCATCAATAAAAGCATCAGACTCTAATTCGAATGAATACCGATTGACGCTATTTTGTTACTTTTTTCTGAACGTATTTTTGACCAACATCGACAACGGCAACATCTCTAAAGAAGCTTCTCCCCAACAGAATTGGGAAAGAAAGATGCGTTCGATCTGCTAGCGTAAACTCAGTCTTGTCTTTTAGATCGCCGATTTGAATTGAAGCGACAACAACAGCACGTCGTTGTGTACCTTCCGCGCTCGACTGCTTGATCTTAACCCAACGCTCTACCGGCAAGCTGATCTCTTCAGTTGTGATGCCGTCATGTTCAATTTTGAACTTAACCCAATCTTTACCGTCACGTTCGAAATCAACAATATCAACGGCACTGATTGATGATGTTGTTGCACCTGTATCAACTCGCGCTTTAAACGCTTCTTTAAGACCAGGAACAAACACCCACTCCTCTTCGCCAAGAATCAGTTTGCCATCACTTGTCTTCGTTGGTTTTGCAGTCGGTTTTTGTTCAGGCTTTGGTTTCGCTTCTGGTTCCGTTGGTTTTACTTCTTCAGGCTTCTCTGTAGGTTCCGTTACTTTCTCGCCTTCCGTAGTGTCAGTCTTAGAAGAGTCATCCACAACAGGTTGTTCTACTTGAGGCTTTTGCTCTGGCTCGTCAGGAACTTGAGTCGTCGTCGAACAAGCAAACAGGCCACCACTTAGCATTAAAACTACAATCGCTTTCCAATTATACATTCAGTCACCTTCTATTTTGAAACGTTGGCTATCGCTTTAGCCACATAAGGAATATGAGATTCGGAAAGGCCTGCGATATTGATGCGTCCGTCACCAACACCATAGACTCCATATTCTTCACGTAGTTGATTCATTTGAGTTTCTTTAAAGCCTAGTACACTAAACATGCCTTTATGGCTTTCGATGAAGTCAAATTGTGACGTGTTGTAAGTATTTCGCAATTCATTACATAAACTTTGGCGCAGATTTAACAAACGTTGCTGCATTTCACTCAACTCTTGTTTCCAAATCGCCGTTAGTTCTTGATTCTGAAGAATTGTTTTAACCAACGCAGCGCCATGATCTGGCGGCATTGTGTAAGTTGAACGAGCCAGCGTCAGTAGCTTACCTTTAGCATTGCCTACGTGTTCGCTGTTGTTACCGATAACGATCGCGGCACCCGTTCTTTCACGGTACAAACCGAAGTTTTTCGAACATGACGTCGTAATCAACATCTCTTCTACGTTGTTCGCCATATGTTGAAGACCTTTTGCGTCTTCTTCTAGGCCATCACCAAACCCTTGGTAGGCAATATCAACAAACGGTAAGAAACCATTCTTTTGCGATAACTTAGTAATTTCCTGCCACGCTTCAAAATCAATGTCAGCACCCGTTGGGTTATGACAGCAACCGTGAAGAAGTACCACGTCTGATGGACCTGCTTTTGAAAGGTCATCCAACATTCTTGCAGTATCAACTTGCTTCGTTTCAGGACTGAAGTAATTGTAGTATCGAACTTTTAAGCCTGCCGCTTCCATCACCGGTTTGTGGTTAACGTAACTTGGGTTTGAAATCCAAACCGTTGTGTCTGGTTGAGAGACTTTCATCAAGTCACCCAACATGCGAAGTGCACCACTTGCACCTGGTGTTTGAATCGCAGCAACGCGACCTATTGCAGAAGTCCCTTTAAGCAACAGATCAACCATGCTTTGGTTAAACTCTTCACAGCCTGCTAGGCCAACATAAGCTTTGGTTTTCTGTGTTTCAACAACGATATCTTGAGCCTTAGAGACGGCTTTCATGATCGGTGTTTCACCTTGGTCGTTTTTGTAAACGCCAATGCCTAAGTCGACTTTATCAGTACGAGTATCGCCGCGGTAAGCAACAGAAAGAGATAGAATTGGATCTAAAGTTGGTTTTGGTAGATGTGAAAACATGAAAGTCACAACCCTTTGAAATTCAAGTAATGAGTTTCACGTTAACATTATCGTAGACAAATCAGAAACATTTTTTAATAGAAGCGCTTAGTTACCATAAGTAATCAGAGATTGGTCATTTCAAACGGATAAATAGTGCAAATTTCATACACCTAATGACCTATTTAACAATTTAAAGCGCTTTATTTCTATGTGTCTTATGTTCCCATGTGCCCTATTAAGCACTTTGTTTGAATTGCCTTGGTGTCATTCCCGACCACGCCTTAAATCGAGTACTAAAGTTAGCCGCATTCGGGTAACCCACGATCTCGCCAATGTGTTGAATCGACCAATCACTCGATTTCAACAAACGTGCTGCGTATTCCATTCTCATGCGCATGATATGAGTCATTGGGCTGTGTGAGTAATAGCGCTGGCATAAGCGATGGAAATGCGGCTCTGAACACGGGAATAGGTTTGCCAGCTCATGTACATTCCACTCTTTGTGCAACTGTTTTTGTACGTTGTCGAATACGCGCCTTAAGCGAATAAAATTTCGTGATTGCTGCTGCGGAACCGGCGCATTAATCATGAACTCTATTTGGGCAACGCTGTGAGTGGCAATCGCTCCACCTAAATCTATGGGTAAGGCAATACTTCTCAACAGAGTATGAATGCACGACGAGACAACTTCTGCTGCCGGAGAGAGCGTATAACTCACCTCATCATTGACGACATTTTCCCAGTGCTTATCAGGCGACAGAAAGATCCAAGCTATCTGCCATGTCTCTTCTTCAATCCCAAAGCCGTTCTCAACGCCTGCAGGCACAGTAATACACGACCCCGGCTCTAGAATGTATCGACACCCTTCGCTTTCGAGCCACCCTTTGCCTCTTACGGTATACAGCAACATGTGTTTTTGTTGGTTCTTTCGATAAACAGAAAAGAAATCACGGCACGATGCTGTCCCACATTGAACAATACCCAGTTCTTCGAATGCCAATACATGGCTTTGATCGACAAACTCTTGGTGGGTCTTTTCAGAGATCTCGTACCTTTCTTGTTTCTCGCTCATACCATTGCTAGCTCGTTCATGTTGCCGAACTACCAAAGTGGATAGTTTGGCAAAAGTTTGTGATGAACCTGAACAATACAGTTAAAACAAATACCGATAAACTTCTCGCATATTCACTAGAGGGGAAATGCGATGCTCTCGACATATCGTCATTTAGACAAAGAATTTTGGCAAAAGCTATTATACATCGGTTTACCTGTCTCACTGCAAACTATGTTGTTCTCATTGCTCGGCGTGGTCGATATTTTCATGGTCAATCAGCTTGGTGATGCGGCAACCGCAGCAGTTGGCGTTGGCAACCGTATCTTCTTCTTTAACTTAATCATGGTTTCCGGAATTAGCGGTGCAGTCAGTGTGCTAGCTTCGCAATATTTTGGAGCGGGTGATTTCAATGGCATTCGACGTGTCTTGTCGCAATCTTGGGCGTTGTCTATCTTTGCTATCATCCCTTTTGTTTTGATTTATACACTGGTTCCTGAATCAGTCGTGTCTGTGGTGGCCTCAGACCCTGATTACGTCCGCTTGGCAACGGATTACCTTTGGATAACAGGAGCCAGCCTTATTGGTACCGCTGTAGTTGTGCCGCTAGAAAGCGCGCTGCGATCTGTCGGTGAAGCCAAATTGCCCACCAAGATCAGTATTTGGGCAATCATCGTTAATGCGATTCTCAATGCACTGCTGATCTTTGGGTTGTTTGGCTTTCCAGAGCTAGGCGTGATTGGCGCAGCGATTGGCACCACGGTTTCTCGTTTTTTCCAGACGATTGCACTGCTAGTTATGGCAAGAAAATATTATGCTCATTTGTTCCCAACAATCGATAGCTGGCGCGATGCCATCTTACCCAAACACAGGAAGAAGTACTTCAAGGTTGCCATTCCTATGTTAGTTCACGATACGGCATGGGCTGGTGGGATACTGATTTACAACGTCATTGTTGGCCAGATTGGGGTTGGTGAACTTGCGATCATCTCACTGTTATCGCCAGTGGAAAGCATCTTAATTTCTGCCTTCTTGGGCTTTGCTGTTGCGGCTTCGATCATTCTAGGCAACGAGATTGGAGCGAAGAATTATCAACGTGTTGAAAATACCGCTTGGGGATATGTACTTGTCAGTTGTGCGCTTGCGACACTATTGGCAATGCTTTGCTTTATCGCCAAGCCAGCCATTGTTCAATTAATCTATTTAACGCATCTGGAACTCAAAGATACAGCGGTCAACGTCGCTTTGGTGATGGCCGCAGGGATGATATTGAGAGTGTTCAACATGGTTGGCATAGGTGGCGTGTTAAAAAGCGGCGGAGACATCAACTACAGTATCTTCATCGACCTGTTTGGCCAGTGGGCCATTGGTATTCCCCTCGCCTATTTCACCGCTTTAGTACTGGGCTGGTCTTTAGAATGGGTGCTGATGATTGTGTTACTGGAGGAACTAGCGAAGATCGCTTTAACTAGCCAGCGAATTCACTCTAAGAAATGGATCAACAACCTAATAGAAGAGCGGGATCACGTCGCAGCTTGAATGCGAGCTTGAGCGAATAAACCAAACGAAAAGAACTCACACCCAAGGGCCGATTGGTTGCATTGCGCTACCATGACGCCCTTTTTCGTTTTACGAGTGTGCTAAGCCACGACGACTGTTATATGTCAGTAAATCGATGAATGATTTGGTTTGAACTGCCACGCCAATCCAACATTGGATCCGCTTTATCTTGTTCAAAGCGACCATCAATCAAAGTATCGACGTATTCAAGCACTTGCTTCTGCTTTTCATCCAGTTCGTCGAGCTCGTAACCCGTCCACATCCAGATATCTTTACCTTCGCACTCCGCTTTTACACGCTGAACGAGCTTAAGCACTTCAGACACGTTTGCAGGATGCAGAGGATCACCACCAGAAAGCGACAAGCCACGACGCTTGATTCGCGGATCGTTCAGATCAGCGATAATGTGGTCTTGCAGTTCTTGAGTGAACAAGTGCCCTGAGTCCAACCTTTGCGTCGATTGGTTATAACACCCGCGACACTGGTGCACACAACCCGACACAAACAAAGTGCAGCGTGTTCCCGGGCCGTTTACAACGTCGATTGGGTGATATTGATGGTAGTTCATAAGGCAGTTTTGAAAACTCGTTATTGCTTAATAGTTTGAAGCGAAATGCTGTAAGATCTTAAATAAAAGAATTGGTATCGACATAGCGCCGATACCAATCTTGTTTCTTGAAACGTAGCTCTTCTTAATAAGCTAGCTAATGATCTTAGAGCTTACTAAAGGTGCTTCACGCGGCGTTTAACTTCTTCTTGCTTACCGAAGTTAAATGGTCGTGCATCTGGGCTACCAAGGTAACCACAAACGCGGCGCGTTACCGACACTTTGGTTGAGTCATGGTTACCACACTTAGGACACGTAAAGCCTTTACTTGTACAGTCGAACTCACCGTTGTAGCCACATTCGTAGCACTCATCAATTGGCGTGTTGGTGCCGTAGTAAGGAACACGTGTGTAGCTGTAGTCCCATACGTTTTCTAGCGCTTCGATGTTCTTCTGCATGTTCGGGAATTCGCCGTAACAGATGAAACCACCGCTAGAGATTTCTGGATAAGGCATCTCGAAATCGATCTTGTCGTATGGGTTCACTTTCTTCTGTACGTCTAAGTGGAAGCTGTTGGTGTAGTAACCACGGTCTGTTACGCCATCAATCACACCAAACTCTTTGGTATCGATGCTGCAGAAACGGCTACATAGGTTTTCACTTGGTGTGCCGTATAGGCTGAACGCGTAACCCGTCTCTTTTGTCCAAGATTCCACTTCACGCTTCAGGTACTCCACCAGCTCAAGCGCTTTAGCACGCATTTCGCCATCGTCATACAGGTGAACGTCTGTGCCGTAAAGTGCTGTCATCGCTTCATGGATGCCAATGTAACCAAGAGAAACAGACGCACGGCCATTCTTGAAGATATCGGCAATAGAGTCGTCTGCTTTCAAGCGAACGCCACACGCACCTTCCATGTATAGGATTGGCGCCACACGCGCTTTCACGTTTTCTAGACGAGAAATACGAGTTTCTAGAGCACGACGAGCTAGCTTGAGTTTTTCATCAAGCAGCTCGTAGAACTTAGTCATATCTTGTTTTGCGTTAATTGCAATACGTGGCAAGTTCAAGCTAACAACACCTAAGTTGTTACGGCCTTCATGAATCAACTCACCGTTTTCTTCGTAAGTATTCAAGAAGCTACGGCAACCCATAGGCGTTTTAAATGACCCTGTCACTTCTACCACTTTGTCGTAGTTAAGAATGTCTGGGTACATACGCTTAGACGCACATTCAAGTGCCAGTTGCTTGATGTCGTAGTTTGGATCTTGCTTCTGGTGGTTCAAGCCACCTTTGATTGCAAATACCAGTTTAGGGAATACCGCTGTTTTGCGGTTCTTACCCAAACCTGCAATGCGGTTCTTCAAGATAGATTGCTGGATAAGTTTTGAACCCCAGCTTTCGCCAAGACCGAAACCAAACGTGACGAATGGTGTTTGACCATTAGCGGTGTGCAGCGTGTTTACTTCGTATTCCAGAGATTGGAACGCGTCGTAACACTCTTTCTCGGTACGAGAGATAGCAAAAGCTTCTGGGCTGTGAATGTCCCACTCTTTCGCTAGTAATAGGTGCTTCTCGTAACTCGCCATTACGTAAGGTTCTAGAACCTCGTCGATACGGTTGATCGTTGTACCGCCGTATATGTGGCTTGCCACTTGCGCGATGATCTGTGCAGTTACCGCTGTCGCCGTAGAGATCGATTTAGGTGTGTCGATTTCCGCGTTACCCATCTTAAAGCCATGCGTTAACATGCCTTTAAGATCGATAAGCATACAGTTAAACATTGGGAAGAACGGTGCGTAGTCTAAATCGTGATAGTGAATGTCACCACACTCGTGAGCTTGTACGATATCACGCGGTAAAATGTGAGTTTTTGCATAATGCTTAGCCACGATACCCGCCAGCAAGTCACGCTGAGTTGGGATAACTTTGCCGTCTTTGTTGGCATTCTCATTGATCAGATCAACATTGCTTTCTTCGATCAAACCTTCGATCTCACGAGTTAAAGCACTTTGCTTTTCACGTGCGATGTCGCGGTCATGACGATATTCAATATAAGCACGAGCCAGAGACTTGTATGGTCCCTGCATTAGCTCGTTCTCGACCATGGTTTGAATTTCAGAGATATGAACTTCATCGTAGTCTTCGAGCTTCAACTCAACTGCTAATGCCACATTCAGTGCATAAATAGCAATTTCCTTATCGGCTTTGTCTGATGCTGCTTCCACTGCAGCTTGGATGCGATCTCTACTGAATGGAGCCCTTGAGCCATCACGCTTGATTACGATTGATTTCACCACTTCTCCTTACTCATGAGGTATTCACAGACTTATCCACAAACACACTATATAGAGCGATTTATCGTTTAACTAACACTAGATATTGTGGCGTATTTAACGAGAACCACCAACTTTGAGTATTGATTTGGATCAATAAAAAGAGAACGCTGACTAAGATCAATTCAATATTATTACGCTAGTTCTCAAGTCGAAAAGAAACAATGTAACAATAAAAAAACTGCTAAAAAGAGTTGAATTTTTGGTAAGTGTTGTAGGATAACGGCTCATCAATATTGGAAGACAAAATTAGGGATATTTGGCATGAAACGACTTCGAAACTGGATAATGTTAGGTTGCTTACTCAGTAGCCACGCATTTGCTGAACCTTTGACCATATCCAGTTGGAATATCGAATGGTTATCAACCAATGAGGCTGTGAATAAGTTTTCCGCCCAACGTGATCAAGCGGATCTAGATAAACTAAAATCATATTTCCGATCTTTAGACTCAGATGTGGTTGCTTTCCAAGAAGTCGATAGCATGAGTGCCATTCAACGTATCACCGGCGAACAATACAAGATATTGATGTCTGACCGTTCATTACCAGAAAACAGTCACCGCCAATTCAAAGAAGTGAATCAATACACGGGGTTTGCGATTCGTAAGGGAATCACACTCACCGACTACGCTGACTTTCCTCTGGAATCAAGTGCTAACAGCAAGCTTAGGTTTGCCAGTTATGTGGTCGTTGAAACAGGCTCAAAACCAATTCATATGTTGTCTGTGCATTTAAAGGCGGGTTGCAGCGGAGCGTATAAGTCTAACCGCGATTGTTCGCGCCTAAAAGACCAAGCACAGCAACTGAATAAGTGGATACAGCAAAGAGAGCGTAAAGGCCAGGATTACGCGATACTAGGTGATTTTAACCATAACCTATCCTACTCAAGAGATTGGATGTGGAAGGATTTAACTGAAAACACGGATGCTCGTTTGGCGACAAGGAAGACCCGTGCAGATTGTAAGGTTCGCTCAAACCGTAATAACCACCGCACACACCAATTCCGCTCCGTGATTGACCATATTGTAGTGAGCAAATCCTTAGATGCCTCTCCTGCTAAACAGAAGGTCTTTGAAACGCAAGATGTGCTTGATTACAAACTTAGCGACCATTGCCCAGTTTCAACGACTATTAAATAGTAGATTTTAGATAACAGCAGATTGTAGATAACTGAAAATAATAGAAACAATAGATATTAAAAGAGGCTGACTGGCTTTTTTGCTAAAAGCGAGTCAACCTCTATGCTTAGTCAGCTCATAACGAATAACGTCAAAGCCAATGTAATCAGCGATAAGCTTGCTACTAACAGGTCTTGTTCGTACGACCCGCCAGCCACATTCCCACCAACATGCTGACTATAAACACCCATACCGTCGGGTTGCCGCCACTAAGGCTGGTTACTGCAGGGCCCGGGCAAAAGCCTGCAATCCCCCAGCCTAAACCAAAGGCAGTTGAACCTAAGATTAGCTTTCTATCTATTAGTGGATTATTCCTGCTCTCTAAAAGTTCGCCATTGATGGCTTGGACGCGCTTTTTAATGACCAAATGATAAAACGGAGCAAACACCAATAGCGCGCCACCCATGACGAATGCCAAGCTGATGTCCCAATCACCTGTGATGTCTAGGAAGCCGAGTACCTTTTTAGGATCAACCATACCTGAAATGATCATTCCAAAGCCAAATAGAATACCTGCAAGCAAACCGATAATGATAGTAAATGAAGAGTTTTTCATTATGCCCCCAACCCTATAAGGTTCTTGATAAGCACGGTTGCGATTGCTACACCCATAAAGACACAGGTCGCAATAATTGAACGTTTAGACAAACGTGCCATTCCCACAATGCCATGACCGCTAGTACAGCCATTAGCTACCTTGGTGCCAAAGCCCACCAAAAGGCCAGCAATGATAACCACTGCGAAGTTGATCTCTTCTAATTGTGGAAGTTGATAACCCGTCGGAATCAATAACCAACCGCTCGCAACCATTCCGACAACAAAAGCAAGTCGCCAATGTTTTTCGGTTTTCTCAATGTTGGCATCTGAGTCTGAATCAGAAACTGTGCTTACACTGCTATTACAAGCTAATGGCAACAGTCGACAAACAATTCCGCTGATACCGGCGACACGTCCTATGCCTAACATAAGAATAATTGCCGATACGCCTAGCAGCATGCCACCGAAAAATGCATCCCAAGGTATTAAACTGATCACCGCTCTCTCCTGTCCTCAAACTTAACTCGCCATAACTTTAAATTAGATTTTACTAATAAATATAAATTAGTCAATGCTAATATAATAGCGCTCTGTTTCGATTTGTAAGTTTGGAATCAAAAAGCGTCCCCCATGAAAAAAGCCCCTAGGCGTTAACCTAAGGGCTTAAGATTTATTCTGTCTTTGGTAAAGAACTGCTATTTGATCTTGTTCTTCTCAGCAATCCACTGTGACATGTACTTAGTACTTGCCATGCTATGGTGTTTAAGCATCGAACCAAAGAAGTTATCCAGTCGATGAGACTCAAGAGCCGACTCTAACGCAATCAATCGCTCAATCAATGTATCGCCCAGTTTATTCTGCTCGTAGTGCGCTTCAAGGATTGAATGACATTGGCTTTGTGCCTTAAGCCACTTCTCTTCATCTTTATAGAGCGCGACAGCTTGTTCAACAAACTCATCGATATCATCAGCAACCGCGCCCGGCCATTGCAGTTCCCCTCGCGGTAACATGCCTTCGCTGCCGATTTCACTGGTCACGTTCGGAGTTTGTAACTTCATCGCATCAAACAACTTGCCTTTAATGCCCGCGCCAAATCGTAGTGGTGCAACACACACACGAGCTTGCTCCATCACTTCTTGAGCGTCTTTCGCCCAACCTTTGATATGGAAACCGGTTTTAGGGTTATGCAAAGCCGTTGCTTTCGGTGGCGGATATGATCCATAAATATGAAGCTCAGATTCAGGTAACTGCTTGCGGATCTTCGGCCAAATCTTTTGCAACTGAAGTACAGCATCCCAGTTCGGTGCGTGTCTAAAGTTGCCTATCGTCATGAAATGCTTACGTTCTTCATAGCTTTTCGTGCTTTCAGGTAGAGTGTTGAGATCAACCATGAATGGCAAGTGATGAAGCAATTTGGGGTCGATATTGAACTCAGATTGAAGCAGATCCATCTCATAGCTAGAAATGATCAACGAAAGATCACAGCGTAGAATCGCGGCAATCTCGCGTTTAGCCAAGTCACTGTATAAATGCGCTTTAGTCAGTTCTGTCTCTTTCTTAACAGCCTCGTGTCGAGCATTACGTAAGAACTGTAAATCTTCAGTGTCCAACAGCTTAAACGCGTTCGGGCATACCTTCTCAACGCGCCAACCGAATTGCTCTTCCATCATAAAACGGTCAAACATCACGACATCAGGTTTCAGATCTTCGATGTACTGGTCAAAGCTATCGCAATTTAGCTGAATGGATTGGCTGGTAATGCCCTCTTCAGAGAGAGCAATCATGTGCTCGGTTTCTTGAGCTGGCGTTGCGAACTCAACAGACCAACCTTGTCTCTTAAATAGACGTAATAGAGACATCATATGGCTGCCAGCCGCCGATGAATTCGGTTCTGGCCAAACGTAGCCAATTGCTAAAACTTTCTTCAAAACACTTCCTAAGAAATAACAAAAGGGACTAGATTAGTCCCTAATTAAACGTTTATCGATGATGATTGGTTTGTACCGCTAATTATAATTGGTTCTAAGAACTCAGCGATCAGATTCGTTCACCCACATTGCGAGCTATCATAAGCACTTCATCCGCAGAGTACAGGTTTGAAATCGTGGTTTCGACCTCTGCACCCAACGTCGACTGATACAGCTTCTGTGCAAGGTTATCCGCTCTGGTGGTCACTAAAACATGTTTTAGTGTCGAGCCTTGCTGCGCCAAATGCTGTTTTACCTGAGGCAGGGAATCTAGAATCAGCTTTTTACCCAATCCTTTGCCCTGTGCGCTTGGTAATACCGCAAGTTGTTCTAACTCTAATACAGCTTCAGGTCTAAAGCCGCTTTTCTGAACCCAGATGATGTAACCCACGATCTCACCTTCACTCTCTACAACAAAGTTAAGAAAGCGCGGTGCGGCATTTAAGTTACATTGCAACCAAACTCTAGAGTTCTGTTGTCGAACAAAAGTAGTTTGGTGAACTAAAGCCGCCCCATCGAGGTGGGCTTCTGTCATTAAACGAACTTTTGCCATGCTGCTACTCGTTTTCAGAATTAGGACGCGTTTTACAGTGTAAAATGGCTCTTTCTAAAAGCTCTAAAGCAGACTTATCCGCTTCTGGAAGTTTAGCATCTGATTGACCTAGCGGTTCAACACGGCCACCCCATTTAATATGACCAGCCCCCCAAGTTAAACCGGCACCAAATGCCGCAAGCAAGATGTTAGAGTTAGGTTTAACGAAGCCTTGCTCTAATGATTCACACAGTGCAATTGGCACAGTAGCTGCCGATGTATTGCCGTAATTTTGGATATTAACAAACGCTTTCTCGCGATCGATACCCGCCATATCACACAAAGTTTGGATGATTCGAATGTTAGCTTGGTGCGGAATCACAACATCGATATTGTCGGTTGAGATGCCAGTACGGCTTAATACTGTGTGTGCCGCAGCGCCCATGCCTTTCACAGCACGCTTGAAGATCTCTTTACCAACGAAATCAAAGTCCCAGTAACCGTTATCAGCCGCAAAGCGATCCATAGAAGTACCGAATTTTGGTACCGCTAGAATATCACGGCCTTCGGCATCACAACCGATCTGAGCTTCTTGTAAACCAACTTGCTCTTCAGTGCGAGATAAAACCACAGCGCCAGCGCCATCACCGAAAAGAACCGCAGTATCACGCTTGGTCCAGTCGATGAAGAATGAAAGACGTTCAGCACCCACAACGATAGCATTGCGGTAGTTACCCGCTTGAATCAGTCGAGTCGCGGTTTCAACGCCATAGATGAAGCCAGTACACGCTGCGTTAAGGTCGAAAGCCGCTGCACTTTTAATGCCTAGGTTCTGTTGAACCTTAGACGCAGTATTTGGAATAAGAGAATCTGGGCTGCACGTCGCGATGATCACGAGGTCGATATCTTCGGCAGTAAGACCAGCACACGCCATTGCGTGTTGAGCAGCAACAGTCGCTAACTCAGAGGTATTTACATGACTGATACGACGGTTTTCGATACCAGTTCGAGTTCTAATCCACTCGTCAGACGTATCAATGAAAGTGCTTAGATCATCATTGGACAACACGGCTGGTGGCAGACACTTTCCCCAGCCAGTAATCTCGGCGTAAAATTTTGTCATCATTTACCTGTTTATTGTTTGTTTTTATTTAAGTATCGTATTCTAGTTTTAAACAGTATAAGCGCTCCGTGCGTGATTCGTAAATCGCGTTAGACACGGGGTTACAATAAAAAGAGAAAGTTATGTCTACATTCAACACACGTTGCCCTTCTTGTAATGGCGTAAACCGAGTTCCTTCAGAAAGAATTTCAGAAAGCCCAACCTGCGGTAAATGCAAAACAGCATTGCTCGATGGCGCGCCAATCGAAGGCACGTCATTGAATTTCCAATCTATTTTGAATAGTTCACAGCCAGTGGTTGTCGATTTCTGGGCAACATGGTGCAACCCATGTGTTGGCTTTGCGCCAGTGTTCAGTGACGTTGCTAAAGAGCGTTCAGGAGATATTCGATTCGTTAAGATTGATACTGAAGCTCAGCAACAGCTTGCCGCGATGTACCAAATTAGAAGCATTCCGACCGTGATGGTGTTTAAAGATGGTAAACGTGTCGATACGATTAACGGTGCATTACCAAAAGGTCAATTTGATCAGTGGCTTAATCAAGCTCTGACCAAATAGCAACATTGATTAGACCTTTGATTTCGCTTTGCTTTGTTCTAAGTAAGCACACTATTATAGGTTAGAGATTCTTACCAACATAAGAATCCCTAATCTACTGTATTTATGATGGTTACTACTCAATACAGTCGATCAAATCACAACCTCGCCTTTCGCTTGACTACTAGATTTAAACCTCATCAAATCATAAGTTTCAACATAACTTTTGCCGTAGAATCTCGATAAATTTCTTTTATCTTAACGACCATTTTTATTCGTTTTACCCAATTCAGTTTCTCCCCCATAGTCGCGGAAAATTCATCGTTTCTTTCACTATCAGAGGCTCCTGCATTGGACAACATCCAACCAACAACTCGCATAACTGTTCCTGTTATTGCATTGTCTTTTTACGCGATCGCTTCAGGCTACTTAATGAGTTCATTACCATTAATGCTGTCTGAGTATGGCTTAGACAGTAATCTATCGAGTTGGTTGGCGAGTGCATTCTATGCGGGACTTTTGGCAGGTACGTTATTGATTGAACGTGCGATTGCACGTGTTGGTCACAGAGATGCGTTTGTTATCGCTCTGGCTATTTTTATCGCAACGATCCTTGTGTTACCACTCATCCCACATCAAGCGGTATGGCTATTGGCTCGTTTTGTTGCTGGTGTAGCGGTTGCAGGTATCTTCGTGATTGTAGAGTCTTGGTTAATGAGCGGTGATGAATCTCAGCGTGCGAAACGTTTAGGGGTTTACATGTGTTCGCTATACGGCGGATCTGCCGTTGGTCAACTTGGCATTGGATACCTTGGTATTACAGGCGGCGTGCCTTTCATTGCAATGTTCACCTTGTTGTTTGGTGCAATCATTGTGTTGATGTACGGACAAGCGACAGCACCACAAATTCACGATGCTAAGTCTTTATCACTGAAGCAAATCAGCAAACTGAGCCACAGCGCACTAATTGGTTGTATTGTATCGGGGCTAACACTTGGTTCTATTTATGGCTTGATGCCTGTAGAACTGGCTCAGCGCAACATCGCACACCAAGATATTGGTGGTTTGATGGCGTTAGTAATTATGGGTGGTATGGCTGTTCAGCCGATGGTGACATGGTTATCTCACCACATAGGACAAGTGTTATTAATGGCTCTGTTCAGCTTACTAGGGGTTGCAAGCATTGGTGTACTAACGATAAACCATGATTTCTACGTACTAGGCATGAGCCTATTCGTACTGGGCATGGCAACATTCGCACTTTACCCAATTGCGATTAACTTAGGTTGTCGTAACTTAGACCCAAGCTATCTAGTGTCAGTGACTCAAGTTATGTTGTTGTGTTACAGCATAGGTTCAGTCGCTGGACCATTGGTCGCGGATAGCTTTATGGATTCACAAGCAGGATTATTCACTTACCTGTTCGCGTCTCTGCTAGCGACAACGATCTACATGCTGATCGCAAGTCTAAAACGCTCTCCACTACAGATTGCAGGCGAGTAATAATCGGTTCTATTTACTTAAGATTGAACCGATACATTGAGGGCTCTTCACCAAAGACGATAAGTCAGAAGGAAGCGCCCTTTTTTATTCACGAGTTTTAAAGTTAGCCTGTCAGGCGGTGACTTTTACGATATTGACTTG
The DNA here is from genome assembly GCF_041472735.1 of Vibrio sp. 10N.261.46.E11. Classification (NCBI taxonomy): domain Bacteria; kingdom Pseudomonadati; phylum Pseudomonadota; class Gammaproteobacteria; order Vibrionales; family Vibrionaceae; genus Vibrio; species Vibrio sp. 10N.261.46.E11. Next base: position 11,862 of record NZ_JBFRQW010000009.1, on the reverse strand, counting down.
GAGATAAACCAAAATGCTTTTTAAAGCGATGTGAGAAGTTATAAGGATCTTTGTAACCCAAACGGTTGGCAATCATCGATACCGACCAATCTTGGTATTTTAACAAGCTGGTCGCTTTATCCATTCTTAGTTGAATCAACTTGCTACGTGGTGATAAGTCGAAGAGCGTTTTGGTAACTCGATTAAGCTGCTCTTCGCTGATAAACACCCTTTGAGCCATACCAGATACTGTCCATGGTTGATGCAGACTACTTTCAATCTCATTATAGAGCGCTTGAACACGAGCAGTGGTGCTTGTTGATTTGGGTTCAAACCCCGTCAACGTTCGGACTATTTCACTCAAGAGTAACTTACGGTAACTGGCTCGGCCCCCTATCTCAAAGTAAACCAAGTTCATTAGTGACCAAACCTGCTCACACTCTCCAAAAGGCACAATCCCCTGACCTAAACTTGCTATGTGCTGCCACTGCTTAGTATCGGGGGTCAACATCCACGCCATTTTCCAATAGTTATATTGAGGATCAAGTTCAAAACGAAATGGGGTTTCAGCAGGAAGAACCACCAGCGTATAAGGTGTAATCGCTTGTACGAATGTTGCGGTTGTTAGAATACCGCCACCTTCCATAGTGAAAATCAACGTATGAACATTAACGGATTCTCGCTCAACCCAATAACCATCGTATAGTTTTGCCATACCGCCCATGTAGACACCAAAGCTTTTCATCTCTGGGATATCTTCAACGGTCAAAAAACGTTCTTTGCATTGTTCCGCGAGAAAAACATCATCTTGCCACGTTGATTTAGGCTCCATGGTATCAATGACGGATTTGCACAGGTTTTGTTGTTTTTTAAACATGTTGTTACTTCGCTCAAATCACTATAGTTCTGCCATAAATCGGAGAGCTTATGACAACTAACATCAACCCTAACTCATCTATGAATAACAAGCCAGAGAGCATATTACCTCGTATCGTTAAACTTGGTTTGCCTGTTGCTTTGCAAAGTGCGCTGGTTGCTATTCTTGCCCTTGCTGACGTCTTGATGGTCAGTGATTTTGGTATGGAAGCAGCAGCCGCTGTGGGAATTGCATCAAAATGGCACTTCGTTGCTATTATGATTATGGCAGGGTTGGCCTCAGCAAACGGTACATTAGTCGCTCAATACTGGGGAAAGAATGACCGAAAAAGCGCACGAACAGTATCATCCATCGCGATGGTGTTTGGTTTAAAAGTTCTGCTGCCTGTTACAGCAATCATCACTCTTGGTTCTCAGTTTTTAATGATGTTGCAAACTAGCGATCAAACCGTGATTGAGCTTGGAGCGACTTACCTATGGTATGGGTTCCCTGTTCTACTTCTAACTCACATTGTTGTCGTGGTGGAAGCAAGCATGCGCTCATCAGGTGACACCGTAACCCCACTATTGCTAGGTGGTGTTACCATTGCACTCAACATTGCACTTAACTTCATTCTAATTAAAGGGGCTTTCGGCATTCCAGCAATGGGCGTTGCGGGTGCGGCATTGGCGACAACCTTAGCGCGATTGATTCAAGTGGGTTTGATGTATAGCTACATGCGTGTGCGTAAACACTGGCTGCTAACCACCCCAAGCTCACCACACCGTCCATCACTGTGGCTTTCTTACCGTCGTATTGCGTTGCCGCTAACGATGAATGCCGTGTTGTGGGCAATGGGCACAATGGCATATCAAATGATCTTTGGTCACATGGGCACGACAGAGCTTGCGGTGTTCTCGATGCTCGCGCCGTTCGAATCGCTGTGTTACTCGATCTTCTTTGGTATCTCCGTAGCGTGTTCAGTATTACTTGGCCATTCGCTGGGGCGTGATGAATTTGATGATGCTATGAGCATGGGTCTGACATTCATTAAAGCCGTCGTTGGCTTTGGCGCTGTCGTTGGCATGCTACTGTTTATGGGCAAAGAGCATGTTCTATCATGGTTAAACCTTTCTACAGATGCATTGTACCCGCTTGCTTCGCCAGCAATGATGATCATGTGTTTTGCAGTGGTGATTCGTATGCTCAACATGGTGATCATTAACGGTATTATTCGTGCTGGTGGTGATAACGCTTTTTGCTTGCGAATGGATTTCATCGCGATGTGGATGGTGGGTATTCCTGTGTGTGTTTACGGCGCGTTTGTCGCTGGATGGGATTTCAAATACATCTATGGTCTGATGTTGGTAGAAGAAGTGGTGAAACTGGCAATTTGTTCACACCGATACTTGAGTCGACGCTGGATCAATAACCTAACGGTGACCTACGAAGAACCACAAGCGGCTTAACCTCATCAAGCTAGCTGCCTTCTGAACAAGAAGATTAGAAACACAAAAAGGTCTGAGAAATCAGACCTTTTTTCGTTTCGTCAGTAATTGATTTAAAGCGCCAGTTACTTCTTATTCATTCGAATATGGCGATTCGACAAATTCGGCAGTGGCTTCTCTGGCACTCTACGTTTCTCATGAATCAAATGTCGTATTGCTAAAATCGGATGCTTAAGTAGCATTCTTGGTCCTGCATAGCGCATCACTAAACGCATCTGCTCTTTAGGGTCAGGCTTATAACAATGAATCGGACACTTGTTACAGGTCGGCTTTGCTTCGCCATAAGGGCATCTATCAAGTCGTGTCTCTGCATAACGCAACAGTTGCTCACACTCTTCACATAACGCGTTATTCTGACGAACCGCACCGTGGTGATCTTTGCAGTAGATGTGTACCATCGCAATAACGGTTTTGTACTCGGTTGCGAGTTCGCCTTGTAGAATGTTGTTATGTTGGAACATGATTAATTACCTCATGAGAGACCGTACAGGTTGAGTTCTAGATCTAAAATGATTATCCTCCACCGCATAAACTAAATACAAGGCTATGCAGCAATGAACCGTAAGAAAAAAATCAATCAAATTCTAAAGAAAAGACAGAAACAGGCGAATTCTAAACTGCATGGTAGCAACAAGCCTCGCTATATTTCTAAAGCTGATCGCGCAAAAATGGAAGCTGAAGAACAAGCGAAAGCCGCTCTAGAGCAAGCTGAGGGTTCAGTAGAGACAACGCTTGAAGCCGAAGAAGCTGGTATCCAAACTGAAGAGACAAAAGCTGCAGAATAAGTTTTCACTCACGATACTCTTGCTCAGCACTCTTGGCCAAAACTCTAACCAGAGCCAATGGACAAGAACAAAAAAAGCAGCCTCTATTTGGGCTGCTTTTTTGATCCTACCGTATTAACCTAGCGACTCGGCTATTTAATTAACCTCTAAAAGGTTCAATTTCCCAGCGTGCGAACGGCGCTTTTGCATTAATCCCTGCTCTTCCCCAACGGTCTACCGAATCAACTACAAGAATTCGCTCATTAAGCACCAGCGACTTAATCAAAGTCGTTGGCTTTTTCGATGTGACTAACCATAGCGCGTCGTCTTCTGAAAACATCGCTTTGAGCTTCGCTTTATCTTGCTCTGTCCATTCCAGTTCTGCTTTAAACATACGTTCTTCAACAAACAGCTGACTACCAGAAACAAAATCTTCCAAGCTTTCTGAAAGCAACAATACTGAATCTACGTCGTTATCCAATAATACCGCTTGCTGCTTGTTAATCAGTTCACGCACATCCAACATCACACGCTGCAAATTACGATCAATCGTCTCTGCTTGCGCTGGCCACAACTGCTTAAAGTCGTCAGCCACAATTGCCGCCATGCGCGTTAAATTGGTTGGGTTTAACCACGCGTATTTAGACACATCACCACTCGATAACGTCAGCGCAGCGACACCTTGCGCGCGTGGTGTAATCGCTTGAGCCGCATCCACCTCTACCAAACGGATGTTTCCCTGCCTTGCGTATACAAATGTAGGATCAGCTTGCCAGATGGACGACAGCGTTAATGCAACGGTCGCCTTTTCACCTGACTTAAGCACCTTGCTTTCACCCTTAGTGCCAAACCAGTTAGGTAAGCGATCAATACCGTAACGTTTTGGTGGTAGGTATTCAGTCGTAATGTCAGTGCCTTTGGTTAGCTCTGTTGCCAATGCATAAGTCACAGGTGTGCTCGTTAAGATATCTTCTGCGTTAGCGTTCAGTGACACTACAGATCCAGCCATTAACACACTACCAAGTACACCCACTTGAGCCGCTGTTTTTACTGAGCTTGAAATACGATTCATTAAAGGAGTCATGGTTATGCCTTTCTTATAATTCGGTATAGCGTTGCCGCTAGGAAAAACGTTGCAGAAACGATGATGATTGAAGCGCCTGACGGCACAGGCAGTTTAAGTTCCATCGGTAATACCGTTCCGACTAAACATGCAATGGTTGCCAGCAACGCAGAAAGCAAAACAAAGCTCCCCATGCGTTTAGTCAACAATCGCGCCGTAGCACCCGGAATCAGTAATAACGCGCCAACCAAAACGGCACCCACTATTTTCACGGCTGCAATCGTCACTAGAGTGATCATCATGACAAACAGGTAGTCGTAGAAGCTGGTGTTATAGCCACGAACCTTAGCAATATCCGGGCTAATACAAGTCAAAAGAATGCGGTTGAACGTCGGTATCAAGAGCAAAATGATGATCGCGCAACTGCCTGCGAGAATCGCTAAATCTTGGTCTGTTACCGTCAGAATCGACCCAAACAGTACGTTTTCAAGCATGTGGATGTTGATCTTACGTGCCACGTACATCAGCAATGCCGCGCCGACCGCTAGTGCTAGCGCTAGAAACACACCTACTAAGGTATCGTATGGTACGTTAGTTCTATTTCTTACAAAGTGAAGAAGCAACGCGAAGATCATGCAGAAGCTAAACAGGCCAATGATTGGGTTTTCTGGTGGTTCGCCAAGTAAAACACCAATAGCGATACCGGTTAATGCTGCGTGGCCTACTGCCTCAGAGAAGAAAGCCAGACGCTTGGCAATCACCAAAGTGCCAAGACCACCTAATAGAGGACCAAGTAGTAACGCTGCAACCAAAGCGTTTACCATGAAGGCATACATGAAGCTGTCTGATAACCAGCCCGCTTCAACACCACTAATGGCAAGTTGTCGTAACCAATCCATTACGCAACCTCCTTCGATTTGGTCATGGCAGAACCACTACTGTAATGCTGAAACAAGCTCTCGATTTTGCTTGGGTGTAATACCTCTTCGTGCGGGCCACTATCGACTAAGAATCGATTCACTACATGTACGTTAGCTTCTAGTCTACGCACCGCTGTCACATCGTGATGGACCGCGACAATGGTGCGGCCTTCTGCAACGCACTCACGAACTAATGATTCTAGATAGCGAACGCCTTGTTCATCCATCCCTGTCGTTGGTTCATCCAACACGAGTAAGCTTGGGTCATCCAGCAACGCTTGAGCAAACAACACGCGCTGCTGCTCACCACCCGATAGCTGCCCCATACGGCGGTCGCTACGTGTCGCCATACCAACGCGATCTAATTGTGCGAGTGCAAGATCCAATTGCTTAGATTTACGACGCCAAAACAATGGGATTCGCGTTTGATTAAGAAGTACGAAGTCCATTACCGTCAGAGGTAAACTCGACTCAAAAGTCGCCTTTTGAGGAACATAACCAATACTTGGCTTTTCTGGCCACTGAATATTGATTTGGCCAGAGAAAGGCGTCAAACCAAGAGTTGAACGCAGCAAAGAGGTTTTGCCGCCACCGTTTGGCCCCATGATCACATGGCACTCACCTGCTTTAAGTTCTAATGAGATATCGTCAAGAATGACGTTGTTGTCGTATTGCAGACTGAGTTGGTTGATTGAAATCAATGGACCTTGCATCATGCCTTCTCGCTTTTAGCTTGGTTCGACGCGGCAAATTTCATAGCTTCGATTAACGTTTCTAGGTTCTTCTTCATCTCAACTTCTACTTTATCGTCTTCATATTCACCGTGAGTCATGTGAGAGAAACGGTAAAGCTGAACGCCTGTTTCTGCTTCAATCGTGTCAACAAAGCGGTTTGGCATGTTTAGCTCGTAGAACAGAACATCAATGCCTGATGCGCGGATCTTCTCGATAGTATCTTGCAGTTGGCTCGCACTTGGTTCAACACCGTGTGCCGGCTCAATCACCGCCGCGACATCCACACCAAACTCTTGAAGGATATAACCATACGCATTGTGCGTGGTCGCCACTTTCATACCTGATGTATCGAGTTCACCTAATGACAACATTGCATCACGCTTCATAAAGCGAAATTGCTTGGCGTATTTACGTGCATTCTTGCGATAAAAAGCTGCGTTGTCTGGATCGAGTTTAGACACTTCACTGGCGATGGTGTACACCTTTTGGATTGTTGTAGAAAGTCCAACAAACGTATGTGGGTTCACCGCGCCTTGGCCAACAGACTGACCTAATGCAGGAAGTAGAGGTACTTCTTTGTTCGCCTCAATAACCATTAAATCATCACGTTGCGCAGCTGAAATGACTTTTAATGCGAAGTCATCGTGGCCAATACCGTTTACGACGATTGCATCCATCTGGCTCAATCGCTTCAAGTCATTCGGTTGCGGCAAGTAGTTATGCGGGTTAAAGCCAGCATCAACCAAAGGAAGGATGTTCACTTTGTTACCTACCACTGCTTTTACGTAGCTATAGTAAGGCTGTAGGGTAATACCTATCGTCAACTTATCGCTGTCGACTGTGTATTCTTTTGCCAATGCATTGGGTGTCGATAGCACCGCCATTAACGACATCAATAGAGTCATGAATCGCATAGTAAATCTCTTATTATTAGTGAGCATTTTGTTTTTCGAGAGTCCGGGGTTAATGTGAAGAAGCTTCATGCTGATCAGCAACTTCTGACTCATTCACCACCAATTTCCAGCCTGCAGATTCCAGTGTCTTTTCATCGAAAGTAGTCGGTTGGCTTGCAACGCCACCAAAGAAAATCCAGATTTCCGGAGAGACACTATTCGCATTCAAAATAAAGGAATCCGCGAAGCCATGATCGGTTGGCGTAGCTTGTTCGCTTGGTGTCGCATATTCACTCGGAGTCGAAAAGTAGTAACCACGCTCGTCTAATAACCAAGCATGATAACCTTTGCGCTTCCAACTTTGGTCTTCAACAAATGGTGCGACCCATTCCTCTTTCAACGACACAACACTTGGCCATTCGCCATCTAAGTCCATACGCAGGTCGCGAATCTCTTCATGGGCTAAACGAAGCTCTGACAACATCGCCAAGTTTTCTTGCTCAACATCAGTCACTAAGATTTGGTGCCCTAGCGTCACTTCGATATGTGATTCTGCTTGATTAAATGGGATAGCAACCGTCGCAAAACAAAGGATGAACACAATGATTAGGCCCACCCACTTGCCCTCTCTCCCGCCTGTGTCAGCACGTACACTTTGAATCATCATTTTTCTTTGATCTCTACGACATCGACTTCCACAGGAAACTCGTGACCTGAATCAAACACGAGGTAAAACTCAGAATTGGGGTTTGGAAATTCGACAATAGAGCGTTTATCCGTCATCTCTTTCGCTATCAAGTTATCTTCGTAGTCGTACATCGCGACTGCGTAATCTATCGCTTTACTACCATCAGAGTAACCCGCCTCACAGGCAACCGTTTCGCCCTCAAACCAACAGCTCATCAATGGAAAGTGTGCTTGCGCAGGTAATGCCGCTAAACCAAGCCCCAGAGCCAAGCACGGGGCAATTATGGTGTTTGCTTTTATTGTTATTTTCATCGTTCGTACCCTCGCCACGTTACAAATTTTCAGTGGTATACTGACCGTTAAAGGGCTCTAATGAGCCCTTGTCTTTTTTATCTAATAATCAGGAGCTTTCTCCCGATAAAACCGACTATTGAAGCAATGCTTCGAACGTCAGATGCACATTCGTACTTGCTTTGTCTGCCAGTGGGTTGTCAACCAACTCACCTTTGTAGTTCGCTTTCATTACGTAACGACCCGCTACGTCTGGAGTAAACGTGATTTCACCGTTTTCATCGCTCACTACATCAATCTGCTCTTGGTGATTGCGGTAAAGTGTACCTTCACGAGTGATTTCCGCTTTCACGCCTTTCTGGATTTCACCGTTGTAGAAGAATTGGAATGTCACCGGTTCGCCTTCAACGATGTCTGAAGGGTGTGTAACAGGCTTCATTTCAAGAAGCTTGCCTTCAATTTTGAAAACTGAATCCGTTGGCTTGCCTACTGTGATGTAACTTTCTGCGCGAGTGAAACCAACTTGAGTTACCACGTCACGTGATTTTTCAGGTAGTAATGCATCACGCTCAGCTTTAGTCGCTTTAATCCATTTTACTGTGTCACGACGACCCGCTTTGTACTGTGTCCAGTACGTTGGTTCGTTGTTGATTGCTACTTTGTGTGTACCTTCTTCCTCAAAATAGAAATCAAACATTGAGCGACGCTTGCCTTTTACAACGAAGTTAGGACGTTCGTTACGGCCATCGGGCATGATAACGAATGCTTTATCACTGCCTGCTGGCTTATCAAAAACAAACGTACCGTGAGATGCCGTTACATCAAATGTTAACCAGTCACCACCTTCTTTAGAAACGGTGAAATGAGAAGGCAAAACCCAACGAGGGTGAGCTTGTGCAGTCGTCGTTGCAGCTAGGCCGAATGCCATTACACCAGCAAGAGCAAGAGCCTTTATTTTTGTCTGTTTCATCATGTTCAATTCCATTATTTGTAATCTTTAACCGTGTCACTCGATGGCGCCTACGATTCCAATCTTTGATTATTTTGTCGCTTATACGCCACAGCTTGTGTTGCCTGATGTGCTAACTATTTAGCAATGTAGTTCAAGGTGATTACACCCGTCTCTTCCGTTGCTTTTAATTCATAAGAGGCGTTTGAATCTGTCAGTGATACTTTTTGGCGAAGGTAGTTACGGCCACCATGTTCACGAACGACTTCGACATGCACCGTGTACTCACCTTGTTCAAGGGTTTCACCGCTGTCGCTCTTGCCATCCCAAACGAAACGATATTGACCAGCCGGGCGTGTTGCAGAAGTCACAGCATCAACCAGCTCACGATCGTAACGGCCAACTTTTCTCCACCAACTGCGTAAGTCTTTTAGCCATTCGTCTTTACCGACCCAAAGCTCAATGGTTTTCACTGACTTTCGTTCACTGTTTTCTACCCACACCGCCACGTAAGGACGCGCATACATAGAGGTATCAATCTTGGGCAGCTCTAAATTCACGTCCAATTTCGCCGTATCAGGAATCGCTTGTGCCATTCCGAGGCTAGGCAAAAGAGACAAAGCCAAAAGCGCCTTACTCCAATTCATTTTTTTCATGTTTAACAACCTTTTAAATCCGTTTAACCTTAAGTTCGCTCTTCAATCCGATCCATCAATCGAAATAAGCGTTTAAGGCACGGCGACAAAATAGATAACAAGTGAGATTGCAGACCCAAACACCGTCCATTTGATGGAAGTATTGAGTGTCTTTTTCTTAGGTAGCAGTAAGCACACGCCAGTCAGTACAAAAAAGACCATCAACAGCGCTGTAATATCGATAAACCATTTCCATACTTCACCGCTATTACGCCCTTTATGCAGGTCGTTCAACAATGCAATAACGCCGTAATTAGTGGTTTCGACTTCCACCATTTCAGAAGTCACATCGACAAACACAGAAGCGTTGTAGCCAGGTCCTTTGAAGTCCATAGACACTTCACCGATGAGCAACTCACCGTCTTCAATCTCTGCGTAGATGTCTAATCCCGAAGGAACACCTGATAGGTTCGCTTCTTCAAACAAAAATGTCTCAAAAGCAGACTCGTCGGCTTTCAGTCGACCGTCTTGAATCGTAAACAAACTAGTGGGAAGCGTTAGCGTAGAGTGTTGGATATTGGGTTGGCTTGATTCAAATAGCTCAGGGCGATTAAGGGTAATGCCTGTCACTGAAAAGAAAAGAACAACAAACAGCAGCGCCATAGAAATATAAACATGAAGTCGACGAGCCCATGATTGAACCGCCCTACTTTTTAACGACATACAAACCAGTACCTATAGATTTTATCGCGACAATTTAGTTGATAATCATTCGTATTGGCATTCAATTTACATTATTTACGTTCTCCCAATGTAAGTAACCGAGTTACAAGTTATTACAGAACGAACCTGAGAATAGCGTTAATGTATTAATCAATATCTACTTAGAGAAAGGGTCATCATGAAAAGTTTATTGTTAGTGGTAAGCATTCTTCTACTGTCTGCTTGTAATTCAAGTTCGAGCTCGAGTTCACCTAAAACCACGACATCGACGACCGTTGCTAGCGTTGATAATGTGGCTGACAAAGCGATGGTCAAGCAGGTCGGAGAGTACATGAAATTGGCTTACTGGGATGGATATAATTACGCAAAGAGACCCCACTACCTCATTCGAGTCAATGCTAAGGATGAGCCTATAACTGCATTCATCATTAATCCTCAGTCAATCCTAAAAGGTGCGACCAAGATTAGTTCAGTAGAATCTGGTGGTATGAACATCTATGAGTACAAAAAGGAAATGTATGGTGCCGTAACTAAGATAAACAACGGTTCAAATAACCTATATACCTTCGACTTACTGATTGATGGTCACAAGTACTACGCACAAAAATACACCGATGCAGTTGCTAAGAATCAACACCCATTTACCAATGATCTTTTATTTGCGCCTCATGAAGTGTTTCATATCTACCAAAACTCTTGGGTAAATAAAAGCAACTGGCGACAAGATGTAGACAATTACCCAACCACTAAAAGCATTATTAAAGATGAACTAATTCTCACCGCATTGTTCGATGGACTTCCTAAGAAGTTAACTCAAGTAGAAGCACATGAGCTATTAAAGCAGTATGTCGCCATTCGACATAGACAAATGCTCAATGACAATACTTCGCTGGTTCAGAACATGGCCCTGTTACAAGAGCGTATCGAAGGCTCGGCAGAATACATAACGGTGCTGCGCGCTAGAGAGGTATATAAGAATGATAGCTTGAGCTTTAACAAGGGAAGACAAACCGTCTTGAATCTCAAGAGTCAAAAAGAGGTAAAGTGGCACTTTGGGTTTAACGTCTTTTATAATACCGGCGCATCGGTAATTTATCTATTAGACAAACTTGGTTATAAAATAGAACAATTGGAAAAAGCAATATCTCCTTATGACGCGGCGTTATCTGTTGTCGGGCATGATGTTGATGCATATCAACGAGCACTAAAATCAGTAGGCTCTAAAGTCGCTCAATTTGAAAAGGACGCAATAAAATACTCTTCACTGAGATAACTCAAGTATGTCAACTCCTGTTCGTCGGTAAGTCACGTTTTCAGAAAAAGGTTACCATGAAGCATGGCTAAGATAGAGAAACCACAATGACATATTTACCAATCTAAATAATGCTATTGTATGTTTACATATATGAACAACTCATACTCAGTAAAAAGGATTTTTAATGCGTATTTATATTCCTATTGCTATGATCTTTATCACCGCTTGTACTAGCCAGATTGTTAGTACTGACGAACATATCGAGAGTTACATCGGTTCCAATATTGCCGATGCTCAAACGTTGTATTTAACGCCCCACTCTCACGCCGTCACATTTTGGCAGTCACGCACATTTGCTTGGGTAGAAACTCAAACCTCACTCGAGAATGGTGAAATACAATATTCTTTCAAAAATCCCTATCGTGACTGCACCATTAACTGGATTGTAGACCAAAGCGGAGTGATCATTGCGGGATCACACAGTGGCGAGATGTGCAGCCTTTAACTTGAATTCTCTTTATCTTTATTCTTACCTCTGTCAAAAACAGCAACGATCAGGCAGCAAGGTTTAAGTCTATTGAATACAAAAAAAAGGTTCATCGCGG
>NZ_JBFRQW010000008.1:0-28048 GCF_041472735.1 Vibrio sp. 10N.261.46.E11 | reverse complement strand
TCTAACTGATCGGCATTAACCTTCGGGTGCCTTTTTTGTATCTGGCGTTTGGGTTATTGGTATGTGAGTTTAGGCGTGTTTTTACTGACGCTAGCCGGTGAATCACGAGCATTGATGGAAAGAGGATAATCGTGGATGAGTTGAGGGGGCGGATTAGCAGTTTGCTGGTGGTATTTAGGCTTTAATAGAGTTGAGTGGTTAGGGGAGTTATAGGAAAAACAAAAAGCTTGCACAGAGGCAAGCTTATTAAGGATTAAGCTAACTAAGCGCCTGGTGGAATCGCTAAACTGTCTGCAATAAGCTGGATAAGATTATCTTCTACTTCAAAACGTACTTCGAGTAGTTCACCTACTTTTGACATATCTCCTTCGAAGTTAGGCAACTCATCGTCTGCATTTACTTTAACGTACTTATCATTGAACTCTAGAAGTGGCTCGGTTGTGAGTACGATCTTCGCGTAAGTTGTATCAATCTCGTCATTGGTTTTAAAGCCTGTTGCTTGCCATTTTTTCATGACCATATCGTAGATCTTAAAATGACCCTCTGAGATATAATCGACAACATGATCGCAGAATGAGCTTATTTCTTTAGGAGAAGGGAGTTCAACAACGTTTGATTGCCCGTTGCTAGCTGGCTGCAAGGCACCTAGCTTACAATACTCAACGATTAGAGACTGTCGAGTTTCGAGCCAATGATCGATGACCTCATTAGAGCCACCCCATTGTTCTTGTACTTGTTTGAATTTATTTAGCATGACCATGTCCTCATGATCTGATCACAACCTTGTGATCATGGTAATTGCCTAAGCAAGGTCCGTTTATTGGTAACTACTAAAAGTAATAGCTTGAAATATTCTCTGCTACAACTCTAGTATGAAATTAGATTGCCAGTAAAATGAACGAACTGCAAGCAATGAGGCATAGGGATGTTAAAAAAAAGTGATACAAAAATGACAGAGCAAGCTTACTGGTGCGTCGTTTCTGGTAGTGATATTTGGGTTAATAATGATCAGTTTCCTTATGGCTCGGCTGAAGAGCTAGGGCTGAGTGTTGAACACGCTATCTGTATTGGTCAGCATCAAGGTCGTCAGGTCTATTGGCTTAACGACTGCGATGTCGAGAGTGAACTGACCATGGTTAACCTACGTGATTTATTGCACTGGTCTGAATCGAGTTTTCTTATGGCAAGTAAGGCTATCCAGTACGGCCACATGACTCAAAGTATGCGTTTTTGTCCACAGTGCGGCGGTCGCAATCATTTGAATCACAATCAGGTTGCGATGCAGTGTGGTGACTGCCGAACGCTTCATTATCCACGTATCTTCCCGTGCATCATTGTTGCTGTGCGAAACGACAACAAGATATTGCTGGCACAACACCCAAGACATAAAACGGGCATGTACACCGTAATAGCGGGCTTCCTAGAGGTTGGAGAAACCCTAGAGCAGTGTGTGGCGCGCGAAGTCAAAGAAGAAACGGGGATCGATGTGAGTAATATCCGTTACTTTGGCAGCCAGCCATGGGCGTTTCCATCGAGTATGATGATGGCCTTTCTTGCTGATTATGCTGGTGGAACACTCAAACCTGATTACAGTGAACTGTCGGATGCCCAATGGTTTGACGTAACAAGCTTGCCTGATGTAGCTCCAGTCGGAACGATTGCGAGACAATTGATTGAGAATACAGTCGATGAGGTGAGGAAAGACGGCGTAGCAGATCAGGAACTAGAACATTAAATTACCTGTGATAGTATTTGGCCTAAGGGTGGGCAAATGCTAAAAAAACCCTCCACAAGTGGAGGGGGTAAGTAAGATGTCGTTATGAGATGCTGAGTAGTGACTACTCAGTTGTTATAATTGTAATTTTCGCTAGCAAACAAATTTTTAACATGCTCCTGCAATTGGGTGCAAATTAAGCATTGATTTAAAAGTTAATAACTTGATCTAGGTTGCAAAGCACACAGCTTTTACCCTTCAATCAGTGTTAGAATACTTGCCATCAAAACTAGACAAGATTGAATTGGAATTTAACGGAATGACCGAATTAAAAAACGATCGCTATTTACGCGCACTTTTAAAACAGCCTGTTGATTACACACCAGTATGGATGATGCGCCAAGCTGGCCGCTATCTTCCAGAGTACAAAGCAACGCGCGCTGAAGCGGGCGATTTCATGTCTTTGTGCAAAAACGCTGAACTAGCATCAGAAGTAACACTTCAACCTTTACGTCGTTTCCCGCTTGATGCGGCAATCTTGTTCTCTGACATCCTAACTATCCCAGATGCGATGGGGTTAGGTTTGTACTTTGAAACAGGTGAAGGCCCTAAGTTTGAACGCCCTATCACATGTAAAGCTGACGTAGAAAAAATTGGCCTACCGGATCCTGAAGGTGAACTTCAATACGTAATGAATGCCGTTCGTCAGATCCGTAAAGACCTGAAAGGCGAAGTGCCACTGATTGGTTTCTCTGGTAGCCCTTGGACATTGGCAACTTACATGGTTGAAGGCAGCAGCTCGAAGGCGTTCACTAAGATCAAGAAGATGATGTACGCAGAGCCACAAACGTTGCACTTACTTCTAGATAAGCTGGCTGACACTGTTATTGAATACCTGAACGCGCAAATTAAAGCAGGTGCACAATCGGTAATGGTATTCGACACATGGGGTGGTGTACTTACTCCGCGTGACTACAACCTGTTCTCACTGCAGTACATGCACAAAATTGTCGATGGCCTAATTCGTGAAAACGAAGGTCGCCGTGTACCGGTTACTCTGTTCACTAAGAACGGTGGCATGTGGCTAGAATCTATCGCAGCGACTGGCTGTGATGCAGTTGGCCTAGACTGGACAATCAATATTGCTGATGCAAAAGCACGTATTGGCGATAAAGTGGCTCTACAAGGTAACATGGATCCATCAGTACTTTACGCACAACCTGAGCGTATTCGTGAAGAAGTCGGCACTATCCTTGAAGGTTTTGGTGACGGCGGTACTGGCCACGTATTTAACCTTGGCCATGGTATTCACCTAGATGTGCCACCAGAAAATGCCGGTGTATTTGTGGACGCAGTTCACGACCTATCTAAGCCATATCATAAGTAATTCAGTATGTGTTTTTAGAAAAAGCGCTGTCGAGAAATCGGCAGCGCTTTTTTATTATCTTTCTATCCGCACTTAATATCGGTTAAATCATCGTTGATGTGCAGCTAATTAGGCATTTGGATCATGGCAGGCCAAATGCTCTGATACGTGCTTCTTGATATAGGGAATGATTTCACTTTCGAACCATGGGTTTTTCTTGAGCCAGATATTATTACGTGGTGAAGGGTGGGGAAGTGGCAAAAATTCTGGAGCCCAAGCCTGCCAGTTACGTACCGTTTCAGTGAGTGTGCTGGTGGCTTTATCTTTTAGATAATAGTTTTGCGCATACTGACCAATCAGCAAGGTCATTTGGATGTTGGGCAGTGATTGCAGTACTTTTTGGTGCCATAGCGCAGCGCACTCCTTTCGAGGCGGTAGATCACCACTTTTTCCTTTTCCTGGATAGCAAAAGCCCATCGGGACAATAGCGACTTTTTGTTCGTTATAAAACGTATCGCTATCCATTCCTAGCCATTCTCTCAATCGCTCGCCACTGGCGTCGTTCCAAGGGATAGATGATTCATGAACTTTGATACCGGGTGCTTGGCCTATGATCAGCAAGCGTGCGTTTGGGTGTGCCTGTATCACTGGATTTGCACCGTGTGATAAATGAGGATCACAAGCGGTGCATTGTCGTATCTCAGTGAGCAGTGATGAGAACATCAGTAGCCTTTATCAAAATCAATGGTGTTATTCAGTGTAAAACCATCTCGCCACTGTTTGTAATTCTCTGCGAAGATCTCTATTACTTGTCTTGGTTCACTGAGTGCGGCAATGTGCGGTGTAATGGTGACTTGTGGCAATTTCCAGAAAGGGTGATCTTGAGAAAGAGGCTCATGTTCAAACACATCAAGGAATGCATGTTTAACCCAACGGTTTTTAATCGCCGGTAACAGTGCTTTATTGTCGATGCTTTCGCCTCTGCCAACATTGAACAACAGAACGTTAGAGCAGTAGCCAAGAGTCGTTTGGTTGAGCAGTTGATAGGTCTCAGCTGTTGATGGCAAGGTGTTGACCACAATGTCCGCTTGCTTGAGAGCTGCCTCAAGTTCATTGATGTGGAAAGTGTCTTTGAAGGTTTCTTGTTTCGATGGGATACCTGTACGGTTGACACCTATGGTATGAATGCCAAACGCAGCAGCGGTTTTTGCTAAATGACTGCCTATTGCCCCCGTTCCCAAAATCACCATGGTTTTGTCCGTTAGGCTAGAATAAAGCTGTGGCTGCCAGTTTCGTTGTACTTGTTGCTGGTGGTAGTGAGGAAAGTGTCTACAGTGGCTGATCGTGTAACCCAACACGTATTCAGCAATCGCAGGGCCGAAGATGCCTTTGACGTTGGTCAGCGTATAATCCTGACGAAGATCGGGCTGTGTGAGCTTATTGATTCCTGCATAGGTACTTTGCACCCAGTCTAGATGTTTAAACTCATAAAGTCGCTCCGCTATTAAAGGAGGAGCTGCCAGTACGATCTCAGCTAATTCGGGGTTTTGAGTGATTTCGAGGTCAGGTAACCCTTGGTTTAGAATCAGTTGCGTATAGGTATCGTCATGCTCGGTAAGAATATAGAGCTTATTCGTAAAATTGTTCATCGGCTTACCTTTTCCCCCCAGGGTTTATCAAGTACACTTTCGCTGTCTTTTTCTGCAATTATTGAGTGACTATGCTTCAGAATCCACTGCAGGTTCGTCTTGAAAAGTTAGAACCTTGGCAACAAATTACTTTTATGGCGTGTCTATGTGAGCGTATGTATCCTAACTATGCCATGTTTTGTGAGAATACAGAATTTGCGGAAGCTCGAATCTACCGTGATGTTTTGGATAGCA
Source organism: Vibrio sp. 10N.261.46.E11 (assembly GCF_041472735.1). Taxonomy (NCBI): domain Bacteria; kingdom Pseudomonadati; phylum Pseudomonadota; class Gammaproteobacteria; order Vibrionales; family Vibrionaceae; genus Vibrio; species Vibrio sp. 10N.261.46.E11. The sequence continues at coordinate 23,085 of NZ_JBFRQW010000008.1, read as the reverse complement.
TTTGGGAAATCCTAACCGTTAAAACGGCAAAGGTGAACTTTGAACGTCAACTTGAGAAAGTAGAAGAGCTATTCCCTAGCGCAGATGATTATGATTTCTATGGTGTTTATCCTGCAATGGACGCATGCCAAGGCTTAGCAACATTAATCCATGGTCTACTTGATCGTGAGCATATGTTGGAAGCGGTAATTAAAGTGAGTCAACAATCGGTGAAGACGGTTGCTGAGCTTGAGTTTGCTCAAGGTGCTGAAGAAGTGACGAACGAAAACCAGAAAGAAAACGAAGCGGTATGTGAAGAGTGGGACGTTCAGTGGGCTATTTTCCGACCTCTACGTGAAACGACTGAGCGTGACTTAGAGTTGATCAAAGATCTACGCCACGAGCTGCGTGAAGACCCAGTGAGCAACATTGGCGTTGCTTTATAACAGATGTTGAGTTGTCGCGAATAGAATAAAAAACAAAGGCTCCTAGGGAGCCTTTGTTTTATCTGACGCTATCAAATTGAGATTAAGCGTCTTTCTTGTCTTCTTTTTGAACCTTGCTTTCATCCGCTGACTTTGAGTCTGAGGTGTCGTTGTCTGCTAGAGTTTTTTCCTCTAGCTCGTCCTCTTCATCGCGGTTTTCGATAACACCGTGTGTCTCTTTCCATTTTTCCCAGCGTTGAAACGCCAGTTCTTGCATGTCTGTGGTTTTATCTGCTTCGTCGACGATCTCTTCGCCTACAAGGTGCTCAAAGATGTCTTCAAGGGTGATGATGCCCTGAATTGTGCCGTACTCATCAACAACCAGAGACAGTTGCAGGCGGTTTGCCATCATTTGATCAAAGGCCTTAGCTAAGCCCATGTTGTTTAGCAAGACGTGGATAGGGCGCATCACTTCACCCAGAGCCTTCTCACCACAACCCGCTTGCTGCAATCTAAACAGCTCCAGACGGTGAACAAAACCAATGATATTGTCAGTTTGTTCGCTGTAGACCAATGGACGTGAGAACGGCGTATCTTTATGTTGTTCTAGGAATACATTGACACTCATTTCTGCATCAACGCGAAATACAACAGGGCGTGGTGTCATTACCTGAGTCACGGGTACATCTTGAATACCGAGTAGGTTGCTCAGGATTTTTGATTCGCCTTCTGCAAACTCACCGCTCTCTTTTGCCAAAATAGCCATCGCAGATAGCTCATCACGCATTTTTGGTGCCTGGTGCCCGCTAGCTAGACGCTTGGTAATTTGCTCTGAGAACCAAACAAATGGTGTTAGGAAGAATACCATCCAACGAAGTACGGTTGATGATGCAGGGGCGAGCTGACGCCAGTAGGTTGCGCCAATGGTTTTTGGAACAATCTCAGACAAAACCAAAATACCCAAAGTCAGTACAGCAGAGAATGCACCCAACCATTGGCTACCAAAAACGACAGCCGCTTGTGCACCTGCTGTCGCTGCACCGATAGTGTGCGCGATGGTGTTGAGCGTTAAAATTGATGCTAGTGGACGGTCAATATCTGTTTTCAGTTTGTCTAATGACTCTGCTGCAGGGTGCCCATTTTGTTTTAGTTGAGCAATGTAGCTCGGACTAATACTCAAAAGTACAGCTTCCAAAACAGAACAAATGAAAGAAACTCCAATAGCAATGGAGACGTAAATAGTTAGCAGCAGCATGTTTGCCCTTAAATTAATTTGTACGCTTTCGCAGCGATTCAGCGTGGATTATAGAGAATAAGTAGTGGCTAGGTCATCATTAATTTTGCTCTCAGCCCCTTTTAAACAAGGGCTTGCTCAATAAAATCAGTAACAAATTGTGAGTTATTACTCATATTATGGCTAAAACTACGGCATTAGAGCTAAAGATCGGCGACAAACCTTTGCCAGATGGGGCATTTATGTTTTAGAGTGAATCGAATTCAAAAATACAAAGAAGGGAAACCTAAAATGAACAAGACTCAATTAATCGACTTTATTGCTGAAAAAGCGGACCTTTCTAAAGCACAAGCTAAAGCTGCTCTAGAAGCAACTCTTGGCGGTGTTACAGATGCTCTTAAAGATGGCGATCAAGTTCAGCTAATTGGTTTTGGTACTTTTAAAGTAAACCACCGTGCAGCTCGCACTGGTCGTAACCCAAAAACTGGTGACGAGATCCAAATCGCTGCTGCAAATGTTCCAGCATTTGTTGCAGGTAAAGCGCTGAAAGATTCAGTGAAATAATCTAAACTGTACCGAGGTAGTCGTATTCCACCTCGGTACAGGTTTTTATGAAAAAAGCATTTATTCTCGTTTCACTCTTATCTACATTTCTCATTGGCTGTTCTTCAACCAGCCCTCGCAAAAACCTAGAGCAATTTGAAACTCACACCGGCGGCCAAGTCATGGGCGACGCGACTAGTTTCTACTGGGTTACAAACAAGCTAACACAACCTCATACTTCAGCTGACTACGTCACTGTAGGCGATTACGGCTGGTACCAAACGGACTATGCTTGGTCGGAAGGTATACTTCGTGAATTTATTCGTGAAGGTGAGCAACGTAATTCTTCTAATGAGCTGGTTCCGTATAGTGTCCATGTGCGTTTTAACAAGTCAGGCGAAGCTGTATATCAGCAGTATCGTATTGATAGCAAAATTTTACCTGTCCAAGCTAAGCAGCTTGAAAACTACCAGAAAGAAGCTAAATCGGTTCTAGAGACTACGATGAAGCAGAATGACGAAGGGCTAAGATTGGTTCAGGGTTACTGGGATGGCAAAACGTTTCAGACTTGCTCTGGTAAGCAGTTTTCTGACATTGAACTTAACCAAACATTGCCTAATTTTGTGATTAACCGCTTGTCGTCCGTAGAGAGTTTCGGTGCTTTTGTCGGCCAGGAATCTCTCAGAAAATTGTCTGTTGTTGAATTTTTGATGTTGGCAGATGACAGTCATCGGTGTATTGCCAGACCATCATTACTGAAAGAATAGAGAGCCTTAAGGGCGAACGAGAGTCATTTTCCCGCAGTAGGCCAAGTGCTGATTTGTCTGTACAGGTACAGATTTCTAGAGAGATTTAGTGATAAAAAAGGCGCCTATCGAGGCGCCTTTTCTGTTATTCGCTTACTGTCATTGGAAAGTAAGCAAATGACAAGACTGATTACTGTTCTTGCTCGCGCGCAATGGCACGGTAACCGATGTCATTGCGGTGGAACATACCATTCCAGCTAACTTGCTTCGTCAACGCGTAAGCGCGCTCCTGAGCTTCAGAAACCGTGTTCCCCAGTGCGGTTGCACAAAGTACACGACCACCGTTTGTCACTACATCGCCAGCTTCGTTATTTGTCGTACCTGCGTGGAAAACCTTTTGGCCTTCAACTTCGCTTGTTGGTAGTGAAATAACGTCACCTTTTGCGTAGTCAGCAGGGTAACCGCCAGCGGCAAGAACAACACCGATCGAAGCACGTGGGTCCCACTTAGATTCTGCTTCGTCCAGTTTCTCATCGATAGCCATTAGGCAAAGCTCAACAAGGTCTGACTCCATACGCATCATAATAGGTTGCGTTTCAGGGTCGCCGAAGCGGCAGTTGTACTCGATAACCTTAGGTGTACCGTCAGCATCGATCATAAGACCTGCGTATAGGAAACCAGTATACGGTGCGCCTTCTGCGTCCATACCACGTACCGTTGGGTAGATCACTTCCTCAAGGATACGGTTGTGGATTTCAGGAGTCACAACGGGAGCTGGAGAGTAAGCACCCATACCGCCAGTATTAGGGCCTGTGTCTTTGTCGCCAACACGTTTGTGATCTTGGCTGGTGGCCATAGGAAGAACGCTTGAACCGTCAACCATTACGATGAAGCTTGCTTCTTCGCCTTCAAGGAACTCTTCGATAACCACTCGGCTGCCGGCTTCGCCAAATGCGTTGCCTGCTAGCATATCTTTGATTGCGTCTTCTGCTTCTTCCAGAGTCATCGCAACGATAACGCCTTTACCAGCCGCAAGGCCGTCAGCTTTAACTACGATTGGTGCACCTTGCTCACGAACGTAAGCGATAGCTGGCTCAATCTCAGTGAAGTTCGCGTAAGAACCGGTTGGGATGTCGTGACGAGCTAGGAAGTCTTTAGTGAAAGCTTTCGAACCTTCAAGCTGCGCTGCCGCTTGAGTTGGACCAAAGATAGGCAGACCCACCTCGCGGAATGCGTCAACCACACCAATAACTAATGGCGCTTCAGGGCCAACGATAGTCAGTTCGATTTTTTTCTCTTGAGCAAACGTGACTAAACCAGCGATGTCTTCAACACCGATGTTTACGTTCTCAAGTTTCGGCTCAAGCGCAGTACCTGCGTTACCTGGAGCAATGAATACTGTTTCAACGTTTGGGTTTTGTGCTGCTTTCCAGCCAAGTGCATGCTCACGACCGCCTGCACCGATAATCAATACATTCATGTTTTAAAATCCTTATAGCTGCTTCAGAGCCTTTATTTCGGTGTCAAACATGCTCACTTATGGTCATAAGCTCCGCGTGTTTTCCTTGAACTAAAGTCACTGACTTGCTCTACGTATTTCAAATATCGGAATATTTAAAAAACAAAATTATAAGTTTTGCTCAAAGTAGTTGGTGATGTGGCTAGGCAGCAATTGAGCCCATCCCCGGGAGCATAGCTCGCTATGTGACCGGGGTGGACGAAAGCAGCTAACGACGCCACAGTGCCAAATACGAAGAGGAAATTAGTGGCGGAAGTGACGCATGCCTGTGAATATCATCGCCATGCCGTGTTCGTCTGCTGCTGCGATAACTTCGTCATCACGCATAGAGCCGCCCGGTTGGATAACACACTTGATGCCAGCTTCTGCTGCCGCGTCGATACCGTCACGGAATGGGAAGAATGCATCTGATGCCATGACACAACCTTCAACTTGTAGACCTTCATCTGCAGCTTTGATTCCTGCGATTTTCGCAGAATAAACGCGGCTCATTTGGCCAGCGCCCACACCGATAGTCATGTCGCCTTTCGAGTAAACGATCGCGTTAGACTTAACGTATTTCGCTACTTTCCAGCAGAACAGCGCGTCTTTTAGCTCTTCAGCTGTAGGTTGGCGCTTAGAAACCACTTTAAGGTCATCTTCAGAGACCATGCCTTGGTCGCGGTCTTGAACTAGCAAGCCACCGTTAACGCGTTTCACGTCAAAGCCAGTTGTCTTCGTTGTCCATTCGCCACACTCAAGTAGTCGAAGGTTTTTCTTAGCTGCGACGATTGCTACAGCTTCAGCAGAAACAGAAGGTGCAATGATAACTTCAACGAATTGACGCTCAGTGATAGCCGTTGCTGTTGCAGCGTCTAGCTCACGGTTGAAAGCGATGATGCCGCCAAATGCAGACGTTGGGTCTGTTTTGAATGCACGGTCGTAAGCTTCTAGGATGTCTTCACCTAGTGCTACACCACATGGGTTAGCGTGCTTAACAATCACACATGCTGGCTGGTCGAACTCTTTCACACACTCAAGTGCTGCGTCAGTGTCAGCGATGTTGTTGTAAGAAAGTGCTTTGCCTTGAATCTGGCGAGCAGTAGACACTGACGCTTCTTCAGGGTTTGCTTCAACGTAGAATGCAGCTGCTTGGTGGCTGTTTTCACCGTAGCGCATGTCTTGTTTCTTCTCGAACTGCTGGTTGAACGTGCGAGGGAATTTGCTCTCTTCATCGCCTTCCTTGTTCGCGCCGTAGCTAGGAACCATAGTGCCGAAGTAGTTTGCGATCATGCCGTCGTAAGAAGCTGTGTGCTCGAATGCAGCGATAGCTAGGTCGAAACGAGTCTCTAGCGTTAGAGATTTCTCGTTCGCGTCCATTTCAGTGACAACGCGCTCGTAGTCGTGTGCGTTTACAACGATAGTCACGTCTTTGTGGTTTTTCGCTGCAGAGCGAACCATTGTAGGACCGCCGATGTCGATGTTCTCAACAGCATCAGCAAGAGTACAACCTTCTTTAGCAACGGTTTCAGCAAATGGGTATAGGTTTACAACAACCATATCTATAGGGTTGATACCGTGAGTTTCCATCACGTCATCGTCTTGACCACGACGGCCTAGAACACCACCATGAACTTTTGGGTGCAGAGTCTTAACACGGCCATCCATCATTTCTGGGAAACCAGTGTAGTCAGATACTTCTGTAACAGAGATGCCTTTTTCAGCAAGCAGGCGAGCAGTGCCACCGGTAGATAGGATATCTACACCACGGTTAGCAAGAGCTTGTGCAAATTCAACGATACCAGTTTTGTCTGATACGCTGATTAGAGCGCGGCGAATTGGACGAGCGTTATTCATGCTTCCATCTTCCTCAAATTCATGGGGTTAAAATAAAGATATTTGCCAAAAAAGAACTTGTTTCTATCTTCTTAGCGTGGATTATCTTAGATACCAGTAAGAGATAAAATATTGGCCAGTTTTGGTAAAGACCTTTTGGGTTTGTCTTATGATCTCGCTATAAGATAACCAACTCCAAATTTGATGGCGCAGATTCTAACTAATTTATTACAAAAAAGCTCGCGCAATCGTTTGGCATCTCAAAATTAATTATGGAAAGTGCCATTTCAGCCTGAAAAGTAACGATAAGGTTAATTGTGGAATGGACGAAAGAGTAGGAAAAAACATGTTCCAGATCGGTGAATTAGCGAAACGATGCGGTGTGACTGCCGATACCTTGCGGTTTTATGAAAAAAGTAACCTGATTGCTCCTGCCAGTCGCAGTGACTCAGGATATCGCTTATATGATGAAAATAATCAGAAACAGGTGACCTTTATTCTTAAATCTAAAGCGTTAGGGCTGAGTTTAGATGAAATTAAGGAATTGCTCGAGATTCGCTTGGAAGCACCGCAGCACAGTTGCTCGGAAGTGAAAGCCATCACAACGGCAAAGCTGACACTTATTGATGAAAAAATCAGTGAACTTGGCAGAATACGCACGGCATTAAAGAAGATTAATGATGCTTGCTGCGGTCATGTAGATGACGATGCGAGCCATTGTTCTATCTTAGGTGCTTTGGCGAGCGAAGATAAACAAAGCTCATGCTGTGCTGCTGATGGTAAATAGCTAAAGAGCTCCCCGTTAGGGAGAGAGGTTTACTACGGTTAATAACCCTAGGAAGCTTGCAGTATTTTGGCTCTTAGTTGAGCGTCAATTTTTAAAGTGGGTAGGTTATTGTGGTAAAGCGTGACTTGGTTGCGGCCAGTCTGCTTTGAAGAGTACATGGCTCTATCAGCTAGAGCCAATAGTTCTTTTATGGTTTTAAGGTGTGGTGTGTATTCAGCAACACCGATGCTGACGGTTGGATAGATGATGTGGCCGTCTACGGTGCATGGCGTTGATTCAATCGCTTTACGAATCGTCTCTGCAACGTAATAAGCCTCAATGGCACTGGTGTGTGTGAGAATGACACCGAATTCTTCGCCACCCAAGCGACCTAGATAATCATCGCAGTCTATTGACTGTTGGCATAAATTCGCGACTTGAACGATTACCTCATCACCAGAAAGGTGGCCAACTTGATCATTGATCTCTTTGAAGTGGTCTATGTCTATCATCAAGCACGTTAAGCTTTGCTTAGGCGATTGACAGAACTCTTTTTCCAACCCAAGTAAAAAGGCTCGTCTATTTAAAATCCCGGTAAGCTCATCGATTTCAGCGAGTTCTATCAGCTCAGCTTCACGTTGCTGTGCTTTAGTAATATCTCGCTCTTGCCACAGTACGTATTGCTTTTCTGGCGAGAGATACAATGGCTTTAATGTCGATTCAAAATATCGATCGTCTGATTCTGCAGATTCTTCTCCTTGAGCGAAAAGTTGTTCAATAGAAAGCTGAAGTTGCTGACAGGGCGCAAGGGAGTATTGAATGTATTGAATTTCACGACTGGCATGAGCTTGCTTTACCGCCTCTAACAGCTGCTTTTCAACCGTGGGAGGCAACAGTTCAGAAACTGTGTTGTGATTTGGATTGTCAAAGTTTTCAACAATGCGTCCGGATGTATCCAGCAGAAGATGACGATCAGGCAGTTCACGGATCAGTGTGCTAAGCCATTCTTCTCTTTTCATATCAAGCATGTAGCTTCCAGACGATTAGATTAATGGGTCATTATATCGGTAGTGATTACGTTATCAATCGTTACATCTCATTAATTGATTGATAATTGTTCGCTTATTGACATAAAACCCAAAAAAAAAGCCGAGTTCAATAAAGAGCTCGGCTTCTAATTCAATAAATTACGAAAGAACGATTAGTTCATGCCGTATTTTTTAAGTTTCTTGCGAAGAGTACCGCGGTTAATACCCATCATGGTTGCTGCGCGAGTTTGGTTACCGCGAGTGTACTGCATGATAGTGTCTAGTAGTGGCTGTTCAACTTCAGCTAATACTAATTCGTATAACTCGCTGACTTCTTGACCGTTTAATTGAGCAAGGTAATTTTTCAATGATGCTTTAACTGAGTCACGTAGTGGCTTCTGCGTGATTTGGTCTTGTGATGTAACTGTAGTTACTGTCAATGCTTCTGAAGTCAGATTTTGTTCGAACATATTCGGTCTAGCTCTTCTCGTAATTATGGTGCAACGTTATCAAAAAAACCTTCTAGCGCTTCAAGCTGCAGATCACCTGCTTCGAATGCGTTGAAGGTACGGCGAAACTCACTCGCTTGTTCATGTTCTTTTAGATACCAACCCACATGCTTACGAGCGATGCGAGGGCCTAAAAACTCTCCATAAAATTCATGTAGAGCGTGCACATGACCAAGCATGATATCTTTCACTTCCGAAATCGGGAGTGGGTCCATCGTGGTGCCGTTTTCCAAATAGTGTAGGATTTCGTTAAAAATCCAAGGACGTCCTTGGGCAGGTCGACCTATCATTAAAGCATCAGCGCCGGTGTACTCCAGCACAAACTTCGCTTTTTCCGGACTATCGATATCACCGTTAGCGATAACCGGAATAGATACTGCTTGTTTCGCTGCTTTAATGTGTTTGTATTCTGCCTCACCTTTGTACATACAAGCGCGAGTTCTTCCATGGAGCGCAAGAGCTTGTATGCCGCAGTCTTCGGCTATTTTCGCGATTTGGACACAGTTTCTATTGTCTGTATCCCAGCCTGTGCGCGTTTTCAACGTTACTGGAACGTCGACAGCATTTACCACCGCCTTCAGAATGTCTTCAATGAGTTCTGGGTGCTGCAGTAGAGCTGAGCCCGCAAGCTTTTTATTCACTTTTTTAGCTGGACAACCCATGTTGATATCGATGATTTGCGCACCGTTATCGACATTAAATTGAGCAGCCTCGGCCATAAGCTGTGGATCTGCACCAGCGATTTGTACTGAACGAATGCCCGATTCGCCTTCATGTACCATACGCTGCTGAGACTTTGACGTTTTCCAAACTTTCGGATTGGAGGACATCATTTCACTGACTGCCATCCCCGCACCGTAGCGAAGACACAACTCACGGAATGGTCTATCCGTTACGCCAGCCATAGGAGCGACGATTAGATTGTTCTTAAGTTGATAATTTCCGATTTTCAAAAATGTCATCACAGTTCTGTACCAGCAAGGGCGCGCATTTTACGCATTTTTTCGCTGCGTGAAAAGACTAATATTTGAGCATTTACAATTTGTTTTTGTAATTTGTTTAAATTTCAGTCAATTAGCGCCTAAAGTCTTGTCTAGCCTTGCTTGCGACCTGAGATTCGGCACCATTCTTGTTGTTCAATGATCGGATCAATGTGAAGCTCATCACGATAATAAGTCGCCACATCTTCCGCTTGTGTATCTAAAACACCCGACATCGCAAGCACACCATTTGGCTTAACTAGGCCTTTGATGATGCCAGAAAGGTCGCGTAATGGACCTGCAAGAATGTTGGCAACAACAACGTCAGCCAGCAAACCTTCCGGTTGATCTTGTGGTAAGAACACTTCGAGTTGTTCAGCAACGCCATTGCGTTGTGCGTTGTCTTTTGATGCAAGCAGAGCTTGAGGATCAATATCGATCCCGATAACTTTTGCCGCGCCTAGTTTGATCGCCGCGATCGCTAGGATGCCTGAGCCACAACCGAAGTCGATTACGGTTTTTCCTGTCAGGTCTAAGCCTTCAAGCCACTCAAGACACAGTGCCGTTGTCGGGTGAGTACCGGTACCAAATGCAAGGCCTGGATCTAGCATTACGTTGACAGCGTCAGGTTCAGGGATATCGCGCCAGCTAGGGCAGATCCATAAACGCTCACCAAACTTCATTGGGTGGAAGTTGTCCATCCATTCACGTTCCCAATCCTTGTCTTCAATTTGCTCTACTTTATGAGCAAAGTCTGCAGGGAACATGTTACTTGCTTTAATCTGCGCTAGAACGACACCAGTATCAGTCTCAGCGTCGTAAAGCGCGAGAATGTCAGTATCACCCCAAAGGCGAGTTTCGCCCGGCAGAGGCTCAAATACAGGGGTATCTTGTGCATCCAGGAAAGTTACAGAAAGAGCACCAGTCTCTTCCATTAACATGTCGCCGATTTGTTCGGCATTTTCATTGGTAGCATTAAGCTTGATTTGAATCCAAGGCATGGCTGCATCTTCTATATGAGAAAAATTGGATGGCGAGTCTAGCAGAAAATATGAGCAAATTCACCAAAACCCCACGGAATATAATGGGGATTAAAGATTGAGTTTTTCGGCGGCTCAAAAACAAAAATGCTCACCGAAGTGAGCATTTTGACTGTTCTTAAACGAGCGGATTATGACAAACCAAGTTTCTTCTCAAGGTAGTGGATGTTTGCACCACCGTGTTGGAAGTTTTCGTCGTTCATAATAGACAGTTGAAGCTCAGTATTAACGTTAATACCTTCAACAATCATTTCACCCAATGCGTTCTTCATACGAGCGATAGCCACATCACGGTTCTCACCGTAAGTGATCAGCTTACCAATCATTGAATCGTAGTGTGGTGGCACTGTGTAACCAGTGTAGATGTGAGATTCCCAACGTACGCCCATGCCGCCTGGTGCGTGGAAACGTTCAATCTTACCTGGTGAAGGTAGGAAACGAACGGGATCTTCAGCATTGATACGACATTCGATTGAGTGGCCGCGCAGCTTAATATCATCCTGAGTGAATGATAGAGGCTGACCAGCTGCAATACGTAGCTGTTCTTTCACTAGGTCGATACCCGTTACCATTTCAGTAATCGTGTGCTCAACCTGAATACGAGTGTTCATTTCGATGAAGTAGAACTCACCGTTCTCGTATAGGAATTCAAATGTACCTGCACCGCGGTAACCGATCTCAATACATGCACGTGTACAGCGTTCGCCGATGTACTTACGCATCTCTTCAGTGATACCTGGAGCTGGCGCTTCTTCCACAACTTTCTGGTGACGACGCTGCATTGAACAGTCACGCTCACCTAGGTGGATAGCATTACCTTGGCCATCTGCAAGCACTTGTACTTCAATGTGACGTGGGTTTTCTAGGAATTTCTCCATGTAAACCATGTCGTTGTTGAAACATGCTTTTGCTTCAGCGCGAGTCATCGCGATAGCTTCTGTTAGCTCTGCTTCAGAACGAACAACACGCATACCACGACCGCCGCCGCCGCCAGATGCCTTGATGATTACTGGGAAGCCAATACGCTTAGCGTGCGCTTTGTTTTTCGCTTCGTCGTCATCAAGAGGACCGTCAGAACCTGGTACACAAGGTACGCCCGCTTTCTTCATTGACGTGATAGCTGACACTTTGTCACCCATCATGCGAATGGTTTCAGCTTTAGGGCCAACGAAGATAAAACCACTGCGCTCTACCTGTTCTGCAAAATCTGCATTTTCAGATAGGAAGCCGTAGCCTGGGTGGATAGCAACTGCACCTGTTACTTCAGCTGCGCTGATGATACGAGGGATGTTCAGGTAGCTATCGATACCACGAGCTGGACCGATACAAATGGTTTCGTCAGCAAGCAGTACGTGCTTAAGATCGCGGTCAGCGGTTGAGTGAACTGCTACCGTTTTGATGCCAAGCTCTTTACATGCTCGCAGAATACGCAGTGCAATTTCACCACGGTTCGCGATTACTAATTTATCTAACATAATGAGTGCTCTCTATTATTCGATAATTACTAGAGCTTGGTCGAATTCTACTGGTTGACCGTCTTCAACTAGGATAGCCGTTACAACACCAGATTTATCAGCTTCGATTTGGTTCATCATTTTCATTGCTTCAACGATACATAGTGTTTCGCCAGCAGTTACAGATTGACCCACTTTAACGAACGGTTTTGCATCTGGGCTTGGAGCGCCGTAGAAAGTGCCAACCATTGGAGAAAGAACTTGGTGACCAGCAGGAACCGCAGGAGCTGCCGCTTCTGCAGCTACAGGTGCTGCTGCCGCAGGTAGTGCCGCCGCTACAGGAGCTGGAGCTGCTGCATATTGAATAGGCGCTGCAGATACAGGGCTGTTACGACTGATTCGTACTGACTCTTCACCTTCAGAGATCTCTAGTTCAGAAATACCAGACTCTTCAACCAATTCGATTAGCTTCTTGATTTTGCGAATATCCATTGTTTCTTTCTCTTTATCTGTTGATTGAACTTACTCTTTGACGGAGTAGGTTAGTAATAGTTCGTTGTTTTATTTACTTTGCGTTGAGCTTGTTGAGCGCAGCTGTCAAAGCAAATTGATAACCTTGGGCACCTAAGCCACAAATCACACCTTCTGCTTTATCAGATAGGTAAGAGTGGTGACGGAATGGTTCACGTGCGTGAACATTCGATAGGTGAACCTCAATAAATGGGACAGCAACACCAAGTAGTGCATCACGCAACGCCACACTAGTATGTGTAAAGGCCGCTGGGTTGATAATAATGAAATCAACATTTTGATAAGCACTATGGATCGCTTCAATCAGCTCATACTCACGATTTGACTGTAAGTGAGATAGCTCAACATCGTGTGTTTTCGCTTGCTCGGTCAATGAGCTAATAATCTGGTCAAGTGTTTGAGAACCGTAGTGTGCAGGTTCTCTAAGGCCTAACAGATTAAGGTTTGGTCCATTTAAAACTAGAATGCGAAACTTTGTAGACATTGTGGGGCTATCTTCCTTTATCGTGTTTACGAACGTGAATGTTGCCATTTTATTGAAAATTTGGGGATAATTTCCAGTAAGAAAAACCCAAATTTAAAAATTAGAACCAGATTATAGCTAATTCAGCGCAAATCGCAGCAATTTACTGGTCTAATCTCCTATTGATAGAGTGTGAGATTGTTATCAACTTAACAAAAAAGTGCCTTAGCCTTAATTTTGTCGAGGATATTTGAGATCAAGATCAGCCATAAAAAAACCGCCACATAGGTGACGGTTTAGAAAGGAGCTGTTTTAAACAATAATTACGTAATGTGACGGGTTGCTTATGCCAGTTCCGCTTTCTCTGCAATCAGCTTATCGACCACGCTTGGGTCTGCCAGTGTCGACGTATCGCCTAGGTTGCCAGTATCGCCAGTGGCAATCTTACGCAGGATACGACGCATGATTTTACCTGAACGAGTTTTTGGTAATGAGTCGGTCCAGTGCAGTACATCTGGCGTTGCGATTGGGCCTATCTCTTTGCGTACCCAGTCTTTCACTTCTTTATGAAGCTCTGCGGTCGGGAATTCGCCATCATTCAACGTGATGTAAGCGTAAATCGCTTGGCCTTTAATATCATGAGGGATACCTACAATCGCAGCCTCTGCGATCTTATCAAATGCGACTAGAGCCGATTCAATCTCAGCGGTACCCATACGGTGACCTGATACGTTCAGAACGTCATCAACACGACCAGTAATCCAGTAGTAACCGTCTTCATCACGACGAGCACCATCACTGGTGAAGTACATGCCTTTAAAGGTTGAGAAGTAAGTCTGTTCAAAACGGTCATGATCGCCATGTACGGTACGCATTTGGCCTGGCCAAGAGTCAAGAATCACAAGGTTGCCGTCTGTTGCGCCCTCAATGATGTTACCCATGTTGTCAACCAGCGCCGGTTGAACACCGAAGAATGGACGCGTCGCTGACCCTGGTTTTAGGTCTGTTGCGCCCGGTAGCGGTGCAATCAAGATGCCGCCCGTTTCTGTTTGCCACCACGTATCGACAATTGGAGACTGCTCATTACCGATTGTTTTGTAGTACCACTCCCACGCTTCAGGGTTGATAGGTTCACCCACTGAGCCCATGATTCTTAGGCTGTCACGAGAAGTACCCTCAACCGCTTCATTGCCTTTCGCCATTAATGCACGAATCGCAGTTGGAGCGGTATAAAGAATGTTAACTTGGTGCTTATCGACCACTTCACTCATGCGGCTTGTGTTCGGGTAGTTCGGCACACCTTCAAACAGAATGGTTTTTGCACCATTGGCAAGCGGCCCGTAAACAAGGTAAGTGTGACCGGTAATCCAACCCACATCGGCTGTACACCAGAAAGTTTCGCCCTCTTGGTAATCGAATACGTATTTGAAGGTCATGGCTGCATAAACAAGGTAGCCACCTGTGGTGTGCATTACACCTTTAGGTTTACCGGTTGAGCCTGACGTATAAAGGATGAAGAGTGGATCTTCGGCGTTCATCTCTTCTGGTGGGCAGTCCGCCGAGACATTAGCAATAGCATCGTGCCACCACACATCACGGTGCTCGTGCCATGCCACATCACCGCCAGTGCGTTTGAATACCACAACCTTCTCGATGTTTTTCACTTCAGGATTCGTCAGTGCTTCATCGACATTCTTCTTCAGTGGAACCGCACGGCCGCCACGCACACCTTCATCGGCAGTGATAACGACTTTAGAATTTGAATCGATAATACGACCAGACAGTGCTTCAGGTGAGAAACCACCGAATACCACTGTGTGAACCGCACCTATACGGGTACACGCCAGCATGGCTACTGCAGCTTCAGGAACCATTGGCATGTATAAACAAACCACATCGCCTTTGCGCACGCCTTGCTCTTTCAGAGCATTCGAAAACAGGCATACTTCTTTGTGTAGTTCATTAAAAGTTAGAGTTTTGTCATCCGCCGGGTCATCGCCTTCCCAGATGATAGCGACTTCATCACCGCGTTCAGCGAGGTGACGGTCGATACAGTTAGCCGATACGTTAAGCGTGCCATCTTCAAACCAGCGAATATCAATGTGGCCAGGGTCGAAAGAAGTATTTTTTACTTGTGTGAAAGGCTTGATCCAATCAACGATTTTTCCGTGTTCACCCCAAAAGCCTTCAGGGTCAGAAACAGATTGCTGGTACATGGCTAGGTAAGTGTCATTATCCGCGTGTGTGGTTGATTTAATATTTTCTTTTACCGGATAAACGTGGGCTTCACTCATTGCATCTCTCCTTGTGCCTACATTCCTAATGAACTGGCAACTTCCTTTGTGTTCAGTTTCTAGGTCTATTACAGAACCATCTTTGTGTTATCACTCTCGGCTAGGACGGCGATTTCCACAATTAGACTTTAGGATGAGACGTTGCTTTTCACTTACAAAATAGCGAGTTAAGTTCATTTTTGAGATGTTGCTCTCTATGTGAAGCACCAGTAGTTGAATTAAGAATAAGAAGAGTTGAAGCGGGGTAGGTCGCCATGTTTCAGGCGCACAAAGATCAGCGCCGCGGAGATAGCATCTTGTAATGCATCATGTTTATTGACGGGAATGGGCAAATCGAGCTGGCGACAGATGGCGTCCATACTGAGATCAAAATAGGCATTGGGCAGCTGCCTTTCGAGTTTGTCTTGGTAGAGCTGGCTCACTTCGACTAATCGGTTAGGCAGTGGAAATCCAAGCTGTTTTAAACAGGCGCGGTCGAGAATTTTTTTATCATAGCGGATGTGATAGCCGACTAAAGGACGATTACCAATAAAGTCGAGCAGCTCAACTAAAGCTTGTTTTTCTTCGATGCCGTGCTTTAGATCTTGATGACGAATGCGGTGGATTTTTATTGAATTGCAATCGAGCGATTGCGGGGCGCGCAATCGGACTTCAAAAGGTTGGCTGGTAATGATTCGGTTACCGATGATCTTGGTCGCGGCAATAGTGACTAATTCCGCCTGATTAGGGTCTAGGCTGGTGGTTTCACAATCGAGCGATACGTATTCATGGTCAATAGGCGCAGTAAACAGAGGCTGGTAAAGAGAGCCTTTGAGCTTGTGATGCCAGTAATAGCGAACCAACCTATTCATCGTTCAATTGCCTAATCTCGTATCTGATAGTGGTAGCCGAGCCATTGCTTGAATTTCTTCACCACGTGCAGGCTATGACGAAGCAGATCTCTGTCTGCTCGTTCCATCAGTTTGACGTCGATTTTATTGCTGCTGTGTTGTTGTGAAAGTCGCTGAGCTAAGCGCCATTTAAAGAACTGTTTGAGCGCTTCATTGAGGTTGTCCGCGGTACTTTGCTCTAATACCTTCTTGCTAACCAGTTGTTCAATACGCTCAAAGGTGTTGTTCACCGTCACACCATGTTCAAGGCAAAGTGCTCTCACACCGTGCACAATTGGGAAAATACCGCCTTGCTTGATATCGAGCCCTGACTTGGACTGTTTCACGTTACCAAATAGGGTGAGGGGAACTGAAAAGTTCAGAGCTGGGCGGCAGAATTCAGTCAGAATCAACTCTTGTCCGAGCATCAAATCACTCAAGTGCTGTTTTACCGGTTTTAGTAGTTCCCTGTTTCCCGCCACGGCGTGTGCATCCGCCATGATGGCGATATCCATCACGGTCTCTGGCGTTGCTTTTTTTACCCAACGGGTGAGGGTTTGCTTCCACTCTTGTTCTGAATGCACCCATTTCGGGTTGTTGACCATCACGTTGCCCGGACATAGTGGGTAACCCAATTGCTGCAATGTATGGGTTAGGTCGTTCATGGCACTTTGGCATTGATGCCACTCCAAACCATCTTGAATAATCAGAGCGTTGTCTTGATCTGTTTTGAGAATTTGCTCTCCGCGACCTTCTGAACCCAACACAATTAGGCAGCAGTGGTTATGCAGTGCAGGAGGGATAATCAACTCAAAAGCCTTCTCTATGATCTGTTCGTTGACCGCAGAAATCAGTTCCATGATAAAGCGTGTGCGAATCCCATTACTGAGTAAGCTCTCGACCAGTTGACGCTGTTTGTTAGAGGCCATGGCCAACTCTTCAACGCTGGTGGCACGAGCAATACGCAAAGTGAGAACGTGAGAGTGTGTGGAAAATGCACTGAGGATCTGTGTCATATCCACCATGCCGACCGCATTTTTACCATCACAAACCATCAACCTTTTCACTCGATTTCTGGTCATGGTAATCATGGCGTTAAATAAGAAATCCCCTTGGTTTACGTGCATCACCGGAAATGTTGCAATTTCACCGACGGGCGCGTCCTGTGGGAAGTTATTGAGCATTACAGCGTGCAATAAATTGGTTCGTGTGACGATCCCATACGGTAAGTAGCCTGAACGAAAATCTTTTATGCCTTTGTCGTCTAAATGCACCAGCGCCGAGTCTAAGCCTTGCTCTTTTAGGATTTGAGTGACTTGGTTGATGGGTTGCCCTGGCTCAAGAATCAGTGGCGGGTGATAGATAGAGTCATCCACTTTGGTCAATATAAACTCGGCAAGGTTTTGTTGCTGCTGAGCGGCCTCAATCAGAGCTTTCCGTGTCGACAGGTTACTATCAAAGTAGGCGGCAAATTGACCATTGGCGTGATAAAGATCGAGAAAAACATCGGTAGGCAGTAGGTAGCTTAAGGTGTCTTCGAGTGCGATATATTGATGTTTGGTGTGAGGTTCAAACTGGCTGCGCACATCAAAAATATCGTCATTGGCGTAATGTGCGTAAATCTCACCATCACTGCTTGCGCGCTCTTCAACGGCTCCTTTGATCAGGATATGCAGGTGTCTGCTCGGCCTATCTGCTTCCAGTATCACTTCTTGAGAGCGGTAATACACTACGTCTAATGAAGAGCGAAGCTTCAATTGTTCCGTATCGGACAGGCTATCGAAGGGTGGGTGCTGCATATTAAATTTTTCAGGCATAAGCATCACAAGAAGTGGGAGTCTTTAATCAGTCTGACAAAATACCAGCGAAGCTCCAGACGACTTTAGTCTAAATGCAGACTAGATATCGATGAACGTGATATAGCTTGGTTATAAGTGATAAGTGATAAGTGATATCTAGGCTAATTAAATATAGGAATGCTATCCCAGTAATAATTCCCTTTTTCATCCTACTCTAGATAGGCATAATTGGAGCCGCCTTTTTCCGCACACTTTATAGGTTATTTATGTTTAGCCCTTCTCCTTACGGATGGATATCTCAGTATTTTCTTGGTTTCTTTTTTGCTTATGGCGTGTATTTGCCATTTTGGGCGTTATGGTTTGAAGACCAAGGCGTTTCTGCGGGAGACATTGGTGTATTGATTGGTATTGGTTTTGCGACTCGATGTGTTGCTAACCTTGTGATTACGCCACGCATTCATAAAGTAGAGAATCTTTTGCCAGCTCTGCGCTGGTTGAGCTTCGCCTCATTGTTATTTGTTGGCTTCCACTTCTTCACTGGAGGCAGCTTTTTATTGATGCTGTTTGCAACAGTACTGTTTAACCTGTGCTGTGGGCCGGTTATCCCTCTTTCTGACGCAATGGCTAACCATTATAGTCGTCTTAAGATGCTTGATTATGGACGCACCCGCTTATGGGGATCGATTGCATTTATCGCGGGCTCTACCGTGGTGGGTTTTTTGGTTGCGAAGTTTGGCACAGACATGATTTTGTATACCGCGTTTGCTGGTGTGCTGATGTCATTATTATTGGCGATGAGAAATCCTAATGTGATGCCGGTGACACACTCTGAGCAACAAGCGGTACGACCAAAATTAGGTGAGCTGCTACGTGAGTCTTCAGTGGTTAAATTCTTGGCCTTGATGGCGTTGCTGCAAGGTAGCCATGCGGCTTACTACAGTTTTAGTGCGATTTACTGGAAAGAAGCGGGTCACTCAGAAGCGATTATTGGTTATTTATGGAGCCTAGGTGTTGTTGCTGAGGTGGCTGTGTTTGCTCTCAGTAAGCGCTTATTCTCTGGCTGGTCAATGCGAACTCTGTTCGTGGTAGCCGCAATCGGTGTGATGGCTCGTTGGGGTATTACGGCATCAACAACGGCGATTTTCGCCTTAGTTATGGTGCAACTGCTGCATGGCGTGACGTTTGCTATGGCGCACATCGCAGCCATTCAATACATTCAATCAGAAGAACAAAACAAGATGGTTGCGCTACAAGCTCTGTATAACGCGATCCCATTGGGGGCTGTTATCGCACTAATGACGACCTTAAGTGGTTGGGGCTATGAGCTTTGGGGGGAAAACATCTTCTGGGGTATGGCCGCGATGGGTGCTTTTGCTCTGTTCATTAAGTTGGACGAGAGAAGTTCAGTGGTTGAGATGAATCAATCAGGTTCGGAACAATTAGAATCTAACAGCAAGTGCTGATAATTAGAGTCTGAAGCACAAAATTTAAGCGATTCGATTGAGTTAATGACCCATCCTTAGTTAAATGAAACCTCTCCCTTATGGAGAGGTTTTTTTATGGATGAAAAAGGGTTTTTAATGCAAGGATGGATAGTAATTCCAGTCTCTTTAGCCTATTTGGGCGTGTTATTTCTGATCGCTTGGTATGGAGACAGGCAGGTTCGTTGGCTATCGCGTTGGCGTCCATGGATCTATAGCCTTTCGATTGCAGTGTATTGTACTTCTTGGACTTTTTATGGAACGGTCGGGCAGGCGAGCAATAATCCATGGTCCTTTTTACCCATCTATCTCGCCCCCATTCTGGTCTTTACACTGGGATGGCGGATCTTGGCGCGGTTGATCCTAATTGCGAAACGTGAACACATCACCTCAATTGCCGATTTTATCGCGGCTCGCTATGGCAAGTCTCAAGGCTTAGCAGTGGCGGTGACCGTGATCGCCGTGGTCGGTATTCTTCCTTATATCGCACTGCAATTGCGTGGTATTACGATGGGGTTAGATATTGTTGCGCCAAACCTAGCGGCTGATTTTGGTTATCAGGATTATCACGTGTCTTGGTTTGTGGTCGGTGCTTTGGCCATTTTTACCATGCTGTTTGGTACGCGGCACATCGATAACACAGAGCATCACCGTGGCATGATGATGGCTGTAGCGTTTGAATCTATCGTTAAGCTTGCAGCATTCTTGATTGTTGGCCTGTTTATTATCTACCTGGCGATGAGCAGTGACAAAATTGACTTGTTTGATGTGGCGGCTTCCACCTACGAATCGCCTAATATTCCGACCTTAATTATTCATACCGTTTTGACCATGTTGGCGATTGTCTGTCTGCCGCGCCAATTCCACACCATGGTGGTTGAGAACGAACGTCCTCAAGATTTGCATACCGCTCGCTGGTTGTTTCCACTTTATTTGATTTTAATGGGCCTGTTTGTGCTGCCAATTGCTTGGGCAGGACAGGGGCTGCTTACCGACATGCCAGCTGATACTTACGTGATCAGTGTACCAATGGCAGAAGGGGCGAATCACATTGCTTTGTTAGCTTTCCTCGGGGGTACTTCGGCGGCGAGTGGAATGGTGATTGTATCGACCATCGCATTAGCGATCATGGTATCGAATGATTTAGTGATGCCACTGCTGCTGCGCCGTATGCGTCTAACTCAAAGAACCCATCGACATTTTTCTGGCATGTTGCTGGTGATTCGACGCGGGTTGATTTTACTGCTGTTACTTGGTGCTTGGCTGTTCTATCAAGCGCTCGATACCATTCACTCACTGTCGGCGATTGGCTTTCTTTCCTTTGCGGCGATTGCTCAATTCGCGCCAGCACTTATTGGTGGTTTGTACTGGCGTCCGGGCAACCGGAAGGGGGTCTATGTCGGCTTAATGGTGGGCTCGTTGATTTGGCTGATCACCCTGATGAGCCAAACCAGCATGCTGGCGGGCGATAGTGAAAGTAACCTTTTACTGTGGATTATCACGCCACCAGAGCTGCTCAATAGCTGGGAGATCAGCAGTTCAAACTGGGGAATTGTACTGAGTATTTTACTGAATACTTTGTGTTATGCCGTGGTTTCTATGGTGACCAGACCAAGCCTAAGTGAGCGTTTACAATCGGCTGCTTTTATTGGTACCCCATTACCAGAAAATGAGAATATCAGCCTCTATCAAAGCCGTGTAACCGTGGCTGAATTAGAGATGTTGGCGTCGCGTTTTGTCGGTCGAAAGCGAGCGAAAAGTGCCTTACACAGCTACTGGCAACAACACGGGCAGCCGTTACTTCCTAATCAACAAGCACCTGCGAGTTTGATTCGACATGCCGAGCGTGTACTCGCGGGTGTATTCGGTGCCTCTTCTGCTAAGTTAGTACTTACTTCTGCTTTACAAGGCAGGAACATGCAGCTTGAAGAAGTAGCGACCATCGTTGATGAAGCCTCTGAACTGTACGATTTCAGCCGTGGTTTATTGCAAGGCGCGATTGAACATATTGGCCAAGGCATTGCAGTAATAGACAAACAGATGAGGCTGGTGGCGTGGAATCAACGTTATCTTGAGCTGTTTGAATTCCCTGCTGGCTTAATTCAGGTGGGTCGACCCATTTCAGATGTAATTCGTCACAATGCTGAGCAAGGTTTATGTGGCCCAGGCGACCCAGAAGATCACGTTCGACGCCGTGTTTATCACCTTGAGCAAGGCACGCGACACACCTCATCTCGTATTCGTCCGGATGGTCGAGTGATTGAGGTGCAAGGTAACCCAATGCCAAGTGGTGGCTTCGTCATGAGCTTTACCGACATCACGGTTTTCAGACAAGCAGAGCAAGCGCTAAAAGATGCTAATGAAAGCTTGGAATCGAGAGTTCATGAGCGGACTCAAGAGCTTGAAAAGCTAAACCAACGTTTAGTTAAAGCCACTCAAATTTCGGATCAAGAATCTCAATCTAAGAGCCGTTTTCTTGCGGCTGTTAGTCACGATTTGATGCAGCCATTAAATGCTGCTCGCTTGTTTGCTTCTTCGCTATCTGAGGTCGCAAAAGAACAAGAGGAGAAGCAGCTTTCTTCTCATATCGAAAGTGCGTTGGGTGCGGCTGAAGATCTGATTGGCGACCTGCTTGATATCTCGCGATTGGAGTCAGGAAAATTAGAAACCAACATTCACGCGATTGCCGTGCATGATGTACTGACCAACCTGAATGCAGAATTTAGTGCTTTAGCAACGCAGCAGAAGATCCAATTTCAGATGATCCCATCGTCACTGTTTATTCACTCTGACCCTAAGTTATTAAGACGAGTGATTCAGAACTTTTTAACGAATGCGTTTCGCTATAACCCTGAAGGGAAAGTGGTCCTCGGTGCGAGACGAGTCAATGGTCAGGTACGCATTGATGTGTGGGATAACGGAACTGGTATCGATGAAGACAAGCAACAAGAGATCTTCGAAGAGTTTACGCGTGGTAGCCAAGTACGAGCCGATCAGGGGTTAGGATTAGGGTTGGCGATTTCGAAAGGGATTGCTCATGTGCTTGGTCATCAAATCTCGATGCGTTCATGGCCGGGAGAAGGCAGCGTCTTTTCCATCACCTTAGCGAGAGCAGAGCAAGTGGCTCCGGTTGTGCAAGCTTCTACGCCAATGGCGACCAGTGATATCGAGCACTTGAAAATACTGTGTGTCGATAATGAGCGAGAAATTTTGGTCGGTATGGAGAACTTGATAGGGCGCTGGGGTTGTGAGGTTAAGACCGCCGTCGACTTAGTCGAAAGTTTGAAGTGTCTCGATGATGATTGGCAGCCGGATGTGATTTTCTCTGATTATCGTTTAGATAATGGCAGAACGGGGCTCGAAGTATTGCAGCAGTGTCGTTTGCGCCTTGGTGACTCTTTTGAAGGGGTCATTATCAGTGCAGATAGAACCGATGACATGTTGGCAGCGATAAAGGCCAACAGCTTTAGCTTTATTGCTAAACCTGTGAAGCCACTAAAACTCAGAGCGGTTCTAAATCGGGTGAGTTAGTTAAGAGTAATCAGCTTAAATTTCTAATTAATGAACGGATGTAAAAAGGCCTCGGATGAGGTAATGCCGATCAGTTAGA